>JBEKWT010000213.1:0-5767 GCA_049512795.1 Occallatibacter sp. | reverse complement strand
CACCCCAGCCCACAACCCGCTCTCACCTAACCACAGAAAGTGGGTGCCCCACTTTTCGAATGCGCTGCAAGTTAAACAAAATGAGCGCGCTGGAAGTCATGCTTAAGTCTTTGTGGCAATTATGCGCATGACGCAAAGTGATTCCCGAGTTACCAACGATGCGCCAGTAATCCAATCTCCCGGCACACCGTCCCCAAAGCAATGTCATGTTGAGGAGCGAAGCGACGAAACATCTGCGGTTGCTTTTCAGGCAAGGGGTAGGCTTGCCGACCACACGCCAACTCTGCAGGTTTAAAATTGGCGCAAGCATGAAACGAGTCAATCCATGGAAATGGCGCGCGATGGGCGTAGCCCTGCTCTTGCAGTTAGCGGCATTTTCCGGCTGGGGAAATGCTCAGGAAGCGCAGCCCGCTGAAGTCGTGCAAAAGCTCTACCGCGAGGTTGTGGCGCGTCACCCGCTCGGCGTCCCATGGGGAGCAGCCAAGACCGCGATTTGGCCACTTCTTAGTACGCGGCTAATCAAAGCGTTCGAGACTCGAAACGCGTGCGACTTGGATTGGGGGAACCACCATCGAAATGATCCTCCTGAGTCGCCTGAGAAGCCGCCAGGGTTCTATGAGGACGGACTTTTTTCCGGAAGTAATGAACGAGGCGTGATCAATGGCGCTGCGGTCGAGTCGACAAAAGTGCAGACGGATGGCTCTTACCTCGTCTACGTCAACGTGTGGTCGTATTTCGACATGGGAGATCGGTCGCTTCGTACCGGCAAGATACACAGGTGGCGAGTCGCCGCTCGGGTGATGTCGGAGAGCGGGCGGTTCGTTGTTGACGACATCCTCGGATTCAAAGGGGTGTTTGACTACGACAAGCCAGTCTACATGTCGAAAATGCTCACACTCGGTTGCAGAGGCTCCCACTCGACCCTCAACTGAATTTCCACCCGATTCAGTCAAGCTATGGTCCCGGACGGTTGACCGGCTGTGCTTCAGTTATCTGAGCACAGCGACCAGAATTTTGTGGCAAATTGAGGCAGAGCCTCGCACTTGTGCGCTATCTTGGCTATTTGCGCTATTGCAGAATCAATAAGTTATGCGTTTTCAATCTGCCCAATTGTCGGTGCCCCATCCATCGCTTTTTTCTGGCGATGGGTGGGATAGCACGAGCCCACCCCGCCCACAACCCGCTCTCACCTAACCACAGAAAGTGGGTGCCCCAGGTCCGGATTTTCGGACCTGGGATAGCACGAACTCGCGAATCCCCAGCAAAAAGCCCCGCTCATCGCGGGGCTTTTTCGTCGCTGCTGAAACCTGAAACCTGACCCCTGAAACCTGCTTTTCTAATGCCCCGCCGCAGTCGTCTTCACTCCCATCGCCGTCAGCTTGGCGCGTGCCGCCCTCGCCTCCGGCGTCTGCGGATGCCGCTGGATCAGCGAACGCAACTCGTGTTCGCCTTCCTCGCGCTTATCCTGCGCGATCAGCGCGAATCCTTTGTGCAGTTGCGCCGCTGCAGCCTTCGCGTTGCCGCTGAATCCTTCCAGCACCGCGTTGTAGTCGTTGATCGCGGTGTCATAATCCTTTTGCTGGTACGCAATCTCGCCCAAATAAAACTGCGCTGTCCCTGCCACATCGTCCAGCGGATAGAAATGCACCACGTCCTGAAACTCTCCCTGCGCCACCTGGTACCGGCCCGCGTTGTAATCGCGCTCACCCGCCTGCAGAGTCTCCTGCAACGGCGGCGCTTGCTGCCCCGGAGTTGCTCCCGGCCCCACTCCCGGCGTCGATCCTGCCCCACCCGGCGCGGCGCCCGTCCCACCCGGTCCCTGCTCCTGTCCCGGATTCGCTGTCCCACCCGGCCCCGTTGCTCCCGGTCCTGTCGCTCCCGGCCCCGTCGCACCTGGTCCTGTCGCGCCCGGCTGCTGTTGCGCCTGTGCCGCCTGCATCGCCTGCAGTTGCGCCTGCAGATCCTGCACCGATTTGTCCAGCTTGGCCACCCGCGCCTTCAGCTCGTCCACCGAATCGTTTAGCGACTGCACCTGTCCTGAAACGGCGTCCACCTTGCCGCTCACCGCATCGTTCTGCGCGTTGATCTTCTGCTGCATCGCATTCACGGTCGCGGTCACTTGCGTCGCCTGGTCGGAGGTCTGCTGCGCCAGGTGTTCCAGCACGCCCATGCGCGCATCCAGCGTGGATTGTAGCCGCTGAACCGCATCCAGCAACTGCTGCACCTGGGTCTGCAGCTCCACGATCTCCTTTGCGACGGCGTGCGCGGGCATGGCCGCTGGACCAAGGAGAAGAATCAGCGCCGCAATTGCGAGCAGGCGTTGGCGAAGTCGGCTTGATGTGTGCATGATTTTTGCCTTCCTGAAGAAAAAACTTCCTGAATACAACATACGGCAGCCGGGCCGAAAGGGGCGAGGCTGCCGCATCCGATAGAATTCGTCTTCCTGCCATTGGCCGGCGGCGGACCTTCGTTCCATCGCAACCCGCGCGCTTACCCCACCCGTCAATCGACCGCCAATGCTGCATCACCGCCGAACAAGCTAGAACCTGGCAGCTACTGGCTCCTGGCTGTTTTTACCTGTCGATCGTGAACCCGTCTCTGCGGTTCAACTGCCAGCACTCCTCGGTCGAATCGGAGCAGAACGGCTTTTCCTTGCCGTAGCTGATCACGCGGATGCGGTCCGCCGCGATTCCTGCCGTAACCAGCGCGGTTTTCGCCGCCTGCGCCCGGTTCTGGCCCAGCACCAGGTTGTACTCATCCGATCCGCGCTCGTCGCAGTAGCCGCCGATCACGATTTTGATGTCGGGATGCGCGTTCAGGTAATCGGCATTCTTCGCCAGGATTGCCTGCGCGTCGCCGCGAATGTCGTACGTGTCGTAGTCAAAGAAAATCGGCTGCACCCTCGCGTTGAACTCTTCCTCCGCGGTCATGCTCTTGCTGGGCACGCTGATCGCCGGCGGCCCATTCACGGTCACGTACGCCGAAGCATCGGCCGACCCTCCGTCCCCGCGCGCCACCAGGTGGTAAGTGGTCGACTCTGTTGGCGTAACCGTCTTCACGCCCACTGAGGGAACATCGCCGATGCCGTCAATTGAAATGGAGCTCGCGTTGGTCGTCTTCCAGCTCAACTGCACCTGGTCTCCGGCTGAGATAACCGTTGGTGTCGCGGTCAATTGTGCCGTCGGCGCGCCAGAGGTCGCAGCCGGCGCCTCTTCGCCCGGCGGCAAGGGCGCGGTCTTCTTGCTGCAACCGGAGACGGCGACCAGGGCAACCAGCAAAAGAGCAATCGAAAAAATGGATTTCTGTGTCTTCAAGGGAATTCTCCTTATCAAAAAAAGGTCAAGTCGCTCTTTCGGGCAACCGGGTTTTCTTGCCACCGCAGCGTGCCGCATTCCGATTTCAGCACCCATAAAAATGATAGTTCATCGAATCCGCGACCACGATTAAAATGCGGGAACCCGCCGCGGTAGCCTGTTCGCAAAACCTCACTTCCAGCTCCAGTTGGGCATCGAATTGTCCCCGGAGAACGTCAACTGCTGTTGCTGGGTTCCGTCGGAAAGCATCGTCCAGATTTGCGTGCGATGCCCGATCTGCCGCTGGAACACGATGTGGCGTCCGTCCGGCGACCACGATGGAAAGTCGTTGACGCCGGCCTCGTGGGTCGCTTGCAGCCAGTTCTTGCTGGCAATATCCATCACGTAGACGTCATACCCGCCGGGATCGCCGGGACCGTATTTGCGGTTCCACGCAAACGCCAGCAGGCCGCCGTTCGGCGACCATGAGGGAGAGATGGCATAACCGCCGTCGGTCATGCGCTGCACGTTGGCGCCATCCTTATCCATAACGTAAATCTGCGGCTCGCCCGTCCGCCCGCTCACAAATGCAAGCTGGTTGCCGGTGCGCGGATTCCACACCGGCGAAACATCCGAGCCAAACGACGAGATGCTATGCGCGTTGCCGCCGCTAATGTCGGAAATCCAGATATCCGGATGGCCTCCGCGCGCCGAGGAGAACGCAATTTTCTCGCCGTCTGCCGACCACGCCGGCGACTGGTTGCTCCCGCCCGCGGACCCTCCGGGGAAACTGACCAGCCGGCCAAGGTCAAGCGAATACATGCGAATCGCCCACCCGTCGCCTCCCAGCGACGCGAACGCAATTCGGGAGTTATCCGGTGAGATGCGCGGCGAGAGCGAAATGCTGCCCAGATGCGTGACCGCGTGCTGGTTCTGCCCGTCGTAATCCATGGCCCATATTTCTTTGGATCCAGTGCGATTGCTGACGAAATAAATCTTCGTCTCCGCGATGCCGTTGATCGCGCCGCCCAGCCGGTAGATAATCTCGTCGGCAAACCGGTGCGCCACCGTGCGCGCCATCTCCTGGCTTGCCGCCTCGTTGTATTGCGACGCCAGCACCGGCGCACTTCCCGCCGTGCGAGCGTCCGTCAGCCATCCGTACACCACCAGCCGGCCGTTTGTCGCCGACAGTGCACCGAACGCCACCATCGCCGCGCTCGCCGGCGCCGCCGACCATTGATCCCCTGTGAACTCCTGCGGCGATCCCGGGGTCGACTGCGGCGCCAGGCTCTTTGACACCATGTCGAAGATGCCCGCGTTCGTCAGGTCGCTATAGAGTGTGGAGTCGAAGATCGCCTTCAGCGGCGCGGTTCCGGGATCGTTCCCCACCGGCTTGAAGTCGGCTGCGGCCAGCCGAATCCGCTCGTTGCCCAGGTTCGTTCCCGTGTGCACCCAGTCTTGAGCGGAGATTTTGGGCGCCAAAAGATACGCCAGAGAAAGTAAGAACAGGGAAAAGACTCGCATTGTTGCCTTCATGCGTTCTCAAAATCCTTCCTGTCGGGGTAACAGAAGTTTGTTCGCACGACACCAACCACTAATCACCAATCACTAACCACCGCTTCCGGTTTACCACCGAACAAACTAACCACTAACCACTAACCACTAACCACTAATCACCGACCACTGCCTCTGACTGACCACCAACCGAACTAACCACTAACCACTAATCACTAACCACTGCACTTCAGTACTCGCAGTAGTAAGAAACCTTCAACGTGCTTTGATTATAATTCGACGGCAACTGGCCAAATGTGTCCACGCGCTGCACTCCGAGCAGGCACGAGTTGTCCAGCGTCGGGCTCCCGCTTGAGGTGTCCAGCTGCGGCCGGCTGTGGCTGCCGTCCCGGTAAATCAGAAAGTCAAGAAACACGCGCGCTCCCTTTGGCGTCCGCGAATCCACCTGTCCCTTGTCCCACGTCTGCGACATCTTCCGGTTGATCTGGTCCACATACCACGGGTACAGGCTGGCAAAATTGTTGTCGCCAACTGTCGTCGGTCCCCCCGATCCTGCCTGCATCTGGTGCGGCATCACTGATCCGTTTTGCTCACCGTACTGCGCGACATTCTGCTTGGGCGGCGGCTGGTGCATTTGCGTCTTCGGAATGTTCTTTGCCGTGGGCTTCGTCGGCTTGCCCAGAATCGGAATCGCCGTCTCATCCACATGCTTCTCTTCCTTTGGGCTCGGAGCAGCCGGAGCTTTGCTCGGCGTCTCCGTCGCCAGCACATTCTGGTTGATCTGGTCGGCCGGCAGCGGCAGCGTGTTTGTGAGGTTTACGTGTATCGATCCGCCGGCGCCCGCTGCACCCCAGGTGTTGTGATGGAAGAGCCCCATCGCCCAGGCGTAATAAATCAGCGTGCAGGCGATCGCCAGGTGCAGCCCCACCGAGCCTGCCGCCGGCCCTGCAAAAGGCTCC
>JBEKWT010000212.1:0-5773 GCA_049512795.1 Occallatibacter sp. | reverse complement strand
CCGCGTCGTCTGTGGTCTCCAATGGCACGATCATCAGCACGAAAGTGTTCATAGTCGCATCCTGTTTCCGACCAACACTGTAGGCACGCTCAAGATAAGCGGCCGTCAATCAATTATTCCTCCACAGCCCGCCTGACAGGCGTGGAGATCGGCAATTGCGCAAGAAAATGTAAGGATCGGGATGCCGCGAACGTGACCACGCCCCGCACTTGAACGGCGCGATGATACACTGTTGTTAGCGATTTGGGTCCCGCCGAACGGACCGCCCTTTCTGGGTCGGGACCGCCCGCTCTGAGGCTAATATCAGGGACACTAAGGGCAATTCTAGGGGTAGGTGTATCTAAGCACGCAACTAAAGCAGGTGTGGTGTTTCTATAGGCCCGAAGAGGCTCCGGTCATTCCCGGAGCCTTTGTTTTTTCCAAAATGACAGACATCTCTTCTTGCCTTCGAGGATTTGAACAGCTTGCCATCCAGGTTTGCCTCTCGGTCTGCACCGTCAGCCAGGTGGCCCGTCTGGTCCGCAACGAATGCAAGCTGTGGCGGTCCCCTAAGAAGAAAAAACGCCGCGCTCGGAATCGCTAGGGTCGAGTCTCGGCGAAAACGAAGCGTCACCCACGTTAGATGCGATCTTTGCGCCGGGTGCCCAGGTCCCGCTTCTGAGACCTAGGATTTACGCGACACTCCCCTATGGAATCAGAAAAGCTCCCGGAATCCCTTCATCCAGCGTGGCCAGAACCGCTCCATTTGCGCTGGCCAGTTGCACCAGATGGCCGTCCGTGGTCTGCGCCGGAGACGCGACCCACACGGGAAGCGCCGAGATGTCGTTTGCATCCGCAAGGAAGGTGAGCGGCTGTGCGGCGTTGCTCTTCATTCCGAGGAGGAGCATTCTAGCCTGCGGAACCTTAAGGTCATACATGGCCACGCTCGCAACCACTCGAACAAAGCCGATCTCCGTCACCGAAGAGGTGAGGAACGTGGAGCCGCGCTGCGAATATATCCAGTCAACGACACGCTGGTGGAACTGATGCTGGGTGATGCCAAAGGCGATGAGCGCATTGACGTCCAGAAGATACTTCATGGAAAGTCCGTGAGCAGCTCTCGTACCATCTCGCTGGTCAAGGTCGGCGCATCAGACCCAAGATCGATGGCCAGGAATCCGGTAATCGGGTCTTTCACCAAGCGAGCTTCGTACTTCGGCTTGCTGGCCTGCGTCAGCACAATCCGATCCTTCTCGACGGCAATATCGAGGGTATCGCCCGCGCGAATGTCCAACCTGCGGCGCAGCGGCCCGGGAATGACGATCTGGCCCTTGGTGGAAACCCTGGTCTGCATGGTAAGACAATCTTACCGCAAAATGGCCTTTTTGAGAACGGCGTGGGCGGTTTCATGGTCCCTGTGCCCCGCGGCTTGCTGGCCCGCAGCCGCCGTCTTGCCGTAGAGTGATTCCGTTCACAAGGGAGACAGCTATCGTGCACCGGAACATGAATAGGTTGGGACAGGCTGCGGCAATTTCCGCGGCGGCATTTGCGTTCATCGGAACGGGCAACGGGGCCGCGCAAACCGCTAGCGGCGGCCTGGGAACCTTTGAGAACCAGTCCGACGTGGGCAGTGTTGTGCCGCCCGGAGTGGCGACCTACGACGCTGCGACCGGCGTCTACACCATTCGCTCTGCAGGGGCAAATCTGTGGGCCAACGTCGACGGGTTCCACTTTGTTTGGAAGAAGGTCTCGGGCGACGTGTCGCTGACCGCCGATGTAAAGCTGGCCGACGCCAGCCCCACTGCGAGCCCGCATCGCAAGGCGCTTCTGATGTTCCGGCAGACGCTGGACCCGGACGCCATGTACGCCGACGCAGCGATTCATGGTTCCGGGGAAACGGCACTGCAATACCGGCGCAACAAGGGCGACACCACGCAGGACATCGCCTTCAACATCGGCGCGCCGCAGCGGTTGCGTCTTGAAAAGCGCGGCGACACCATCACACTTTTCCTGAGTATGCATGGCGAGCCGCTGCATCAAGTGGGAGCGTCGATCAAACTACACTTCGACGGCGATTTCTACGCCGGCCTCGGAGTCTGCGCGCACAACAAAGACGCGGTAGAACAGGCCGCCTTTGCGCATGTAGACCTGCAGCCGCTGATGCCTCCGCCAACGCCCGCGTCCATGGCGCTCTACAGCACTCTCCAGACCATCGCCATCGACAACAATGCGCGCATGGCCTTCGTCATCCAGACCGGCAAGGGACAGATGGAAGCGCCCAACTGGAGCCGGGACGGCAAGACGCTGATCTTCAATCGCGCCGGCAAGCTGTGGAGCGTGCCCGCAAGCGAAGGCGATGGCGCGATCGCCGAGGCTACGCCGATCGATATCGGCAACGCCAGCGACTGCACCGGCAGCCACGGCCTTTCGCCCGACGGCAAATGGCTCGCGATAACTTGCACCATGCCGGACTACCCCGGACGGCGCGTCTATGTTGTTCCCGCCGCAGGCGCCGTCGTGCCTGCAACAGGCGGCGCGCCGCGCATGGTTACGGCCAATCCCGATAGCTACTTTCATAGCTGGTCACCGGACGGGAAGACGATCCTGTTTACGCGGCCCAGCCACGGCTCGGGGAACATCTATTCCATCTCGATAGACGGCGGAGCGGAGACTGCGCTGACCACGGGCGCCGGAATCAGCGACGATCCGGACTTTTCGGCCGATGGGCAGTGGATTTATTTCAACTCCGACCGCGCGGGCGGAATGCAAATCTGGCGCATGAAGCCCGACGGCAGCAAGCCCGAGCAGGTGACTTTTGACGAGAATCGCAACTGGACGCCGCATCCCTCGCCGGACGGAAAATCGATCCTGATCCTCTCCTATGACAAGGATGTAACCAGTCACGCGGCCAACAAGGACGTGACCTTGCGCATTCTCAACGTCGCCGACGGAAAGATTCGCGACCTGGTGCGGATTGTGGGTGGATCGGGCAGCGACAACGTGCCAAACTGGGCTCCGGACGGCGCGCACTTTGCGTTTGTGAGCTATCAGTTCTTGCCCGCAGACGACAATGGCTCCACGCAGTGATGGTGCGCAAATTAGCAAGTCGGCAAGTCAGCGGCTGGTTTAATGTTGTGCCTTCCCACCCTTTCCGCAAGGTTCGAAAAAAGCAGATCCTTCGACTTCGCTCAGGATGGAAAGGATGGGGCACCCCGACTGCTTTTAATCTCTGAACCCGGATTCCCGATCGCCGCTATTTGCCGATCACATCGATCGGGACGTTGATGGTTTTGGGTGGCATGCACTGGTTCTGGTCGCAAGCCTGGTAGTGGAGCTTGCCCTGAACGAGGTGATTGCCCGGCGTCGCAATGATGCGCGCCTGAATATCGAACTCGCCGGTGTAGACGCTCAGCTTGGTCTTGGGATCGAAGGCCAGCGAGATGATGGTGCCGGGCGGATAAGTGGCAGTTTCAAGCCGCACACCCATGCCGTCGGGAATGGAGAAGTCCGTCGGGATCAGGAACTCGTCGCTGGGCGTGTGCGAGTTAATGTGCAGCCCTTGCGCCACGCGGAAGTGTAGAGTGACCAGGCTCGGCTTTCCTGCGGGAACGCTTACCTGCTCGGGAAAAAGATATTGCACCGCGTCGGTCGTGATGATGGAGCGATTCTGCGTCGCCGGCGAAATCACCTGCGCCGATCCAGCTAGCGCGGCCAGCCCGAGGAACACAGCTGCCGCGCAAATCCGATTTCGACTCATTCGACCCATCAATTCCAATCCCACCGAATTCCGATCTGCGAAACGAACGAGCTGAAAGCTGACGGCTGAAGGCTGTTCTTATTCCGCCAGCGCCTTCTTGATCTTTCCCTCGATGTCGCTTTCCGAGGTCAGGCCCACGGACGCCGCAACCACTTTGCCGCTGCGGTCAACGAAGAACGACGCGGGCAAATCGTCTAGCCCGCCGTAGTCGCGGCTGATGCTGTCGCCGTCGAGCAGCACCGGATATGGCACCTTCATGTCGGTGACGAATTTGTTGGCGTTGGCCTCAGCCTTGGCCCATCCGGCCTTGTCGCTTGCCTCGAGGTCGTCGCCCTCGGTATCGACGCCCAGTACTTCGAAGCCCTGTGCCGCGTATTTGTCGCGGAGCTCGACGATCCACGGCGTTTCGACCTTGCACGGGCCGCACCATGTGGCCCAGAAGTTGATCATCACGGCCTTGCCCTTGTAGCTCGCCAGCGAGACCTTGCTGCCGCTCAGGTTCTCAAGCGCGAAGTTGGGCGCAGGCTTGCCGTCCAGCGGCGAAACATAATTCATTTGATCGCCGCCAAACGCCGGAACCAGTTCGCCCTGCCCAGCGCCGGCCAGCAGTTTTTCAGCGGCCTGCTTGCGATATTCCCAGTTAGCCCATCCCGCCCAGGCAAAGACGGCCAGAATGAAGATAACTGTAATAAGAACGATGGTATTTCGGCGCAACGGAATTGACCTCGTAGCTCTATTGTACGAGGGGGGAAGCAGAGATCAGCGGTTCGAGATCAGACCGCCGCTGCACAGTAGCGGCCGACAGCATCGCGCTTTTTCGCCCACTGTCACAGAATGGCCACAGCGCAAAACCGGCTTTTGATGTCCGATCTCTGATCTCTGTTCTCTGCCTTTACTCTCTGATCGCTGTTCTCTGGTCACTGTCTTTGTTAGCATGAAATGCCAATGAGCCCCACCGGGAAAGACGAACCGTTCCAGCCCGCATCGCTGGTGCGCACCGAGGCCGCCGCGCTTGAAGCGCTCGCCCGCCGCCTCGACGGGCCGATGGCCGATTCCTTTTGGCGAGCTGTCGACATGATCCTGCGCTGCGGCAATCAAAACGGCCGCGTCGTGGTCACCGGCATGGGCAAGAGCGGCATCATCGCGCAGAAGATCGCGGCCACGCTCAGCTCCACCGGCTCGCCGGCTCTGTTTCTGCATCCGGCTGAGGCTGTGCACGGCGACCTGGGCGTGCTGATGCCCGGCGACGTGGTGATTGCGCTGTCGGCAAGCGGAGAAACCGAGGAGATTCTGCGCCTGCTGGCCACCGTCAAGCGCAAAGGCGATGCGCTCATCAGCTTTTGCTGCAATCTGCACTCGACACTCGCCGCGGCCAGCGACGTGGCGCTCGATTGCTCGGTTGAGCGCGAGGCCTGCGGGCTGAATCTCGCTCCGACCGCATCGACAACATCGATGCTTGCGCTTGGCGATGCGCTGGCGGTTGCTGTCAGCCTGCGCAAGGGATTCCGAGCTGAAGATTTTGCCGAGCTACACCCCGGCGGCAAGCTGGGAAAACAATTGGCCAAAGTCCGCGACCTGATGCACACCGGCGAAGACGTTCCTGTTGTCGCGCTTTTGACCCCAATGGCAGACGTGATCTTCGAAATGTCGTCAAAGAAACTGGGCATGACGACAGTGCAGGAGGCGGGCCGGCTGCGCGGCGTGATCTCGGACGGCGATTTGCGGCGTCTGCTCGAACGCGAAGGCGGCGCGGCGCTGGGCAAGACCGCCGGCGAGGCGATGAACGCGCATCCACGCACGATTGCTGCCGAAGAATTAGCGGCCAAGGCATTGGCGATCCTCGAAGAGCGCAAGATCACCTCTCTGATCGTCGTCGACGCCGAGCGAAAAGTCGACGGCGTGGTGCACCTGCACGATCTGTGGGGCGTGGAGCTGATTTAGAAACAGGGATCAGGTTTCAGGGGTCAGAGATCAGAAAAAACTGCCGGTTGAGAGTCCTGCCTTTCCGGCCTAAGAGTTGAGGCGTCGCCACCCGGG
>JBEKWT010000211.1:0-9681 GCA_049512795.1 Occallatibacter sp. | reverse complement strand
CGCAAGGAACTGGTGGACAAGAAGAAGGCGCGGGCCATCAGCGTGGCCGAGGGCGCCATCAATCCCATGGCGCCGGCAGGATTCCAGCGCTTCTACTATCAGGGCCAGGAGTTCGAGATCTCCGACGCGGACTGGACGGAGAGCAATGCGGTGCACGCCGCGGCCGCGCAGCTTGAACATGAGGCGGTGATCGCGGCGGGAGGGTTGTTCATCCTGGGTACGGAACGGCACGAATCGCGGCGCATCGACAACCAGCTTCGTGGCCGCGCCGGACGCCAGGGCGATCCCGGCGAATCGCGATTCTATCTTTCGCTTGAAGACGATCTGGTCCGCATTTTTGCGCGCGGATTTGCCAACACCGTGATGCAAAAAGTGATGGTCGAAGATGAGGCCATCGAGTCCAAGATGATTTCGCGGCGGATCGAGGGCGCGCAGAAGGCGGTCGAGGCGCAGAACTTCGAGTCGCGCAAACATCTGCTGGAATACGACGACGTGATGAACAAGCAGCGCGAGGCCGTCTACGGCCTGCGCCGGCAACTGCTGGAGGGCGTGGAGCAGCGTGAGCTGATTCTTGAGGATTACGTGGGCGGAATCCTTTCCCACCTCCTCGACGAGTTTGCCGGCGAGCGCGTTCGGCAGGATCAGTGGGACTTCAAAGGGCTGGGAGAGAAACTCGTCGATCATTTTGGATTCAATCTTGCTGCTTCCGGCCTCAAGCCGGAAACGCTCAGCCGGCATGAGCTGGGCGAGGAGATCTTTGCCAAGCTGACCGAAGCCTACGAGGCCAAGGAGAAGATTCTGGGCGCGGCCACCATGCGCTACCACGAGCGGATGGTGATGCTCAGCGTGATTGACGGCCTGTGGAAGGATCACCTGCTCTCGATGGACCACCTGAAGGAGGGAATCAATCTGCGCGGCTACGCGCAGCGCGATCCGCTGGTGGAATATAAGCGCGAGTCGTTCGACATGTTCGAAGCGATGATGATGAAGTTCCAGGAAGACACCGTGCGGTTCCTCTTCCGGATGCAGATTCTGGGGCCGGATGGTCAGCCGCTTGACGGCGCAGTGCCGCAGCCGCGCCGGCCCGTTCCGCCCGCTCCGCCAGTAGCAAGCGCCGCGCGACCGCCTGTCGGGGACGGTGCGCCGCGCGAAATCGAAATCCATACGCGCAAACCCTCCACGACCATCGACGAGTTGGAGAAGGAATTCCACCGCAAAAAGGAGAAGGAACTTGCCGCTGCCAGCCGGCAGGGTGGCGGAGATTCAAGCCAGCCTTCGCAGCGGCGGACCGGCGAGAAGGTGGGCCGCAACGATCCATGCCCGTGCGGCAGCGGCAAGAAATACAAGAAGTGCCACGGGGCGTAAGGGCAGGGACCGAGGGACCGAGGGATGAATGAACGAGTGTTTTTTGGAAGCGCGCAATGCGGCTGAATCCCGATTGTGTCTCAACTTGATTTGATTTTGAATTGACTGCAAGGCAAGAGCGCCAGGCAGTGGCGTGAATCGCTGTCTTTCTCGTTCCCTTGTTCCCTCGTTCCCTTGTTCCCTCGTTCCCTTGGTCCCCGCCTTTCTCACCGCAGAAAGCTGAAGAAGCCTTTCCTTTCGTTCTTCTCCGGGAGCATGCCGGCGGCTGTTTTGGCCATGAGACGGATGGCCTGGGAGATCTCGGAGTCGGTCATCACCATTGGACTGGCGGTCTCACGCGTTCTGCGCGCCGCCGCGTAATCATCGGGAATCTTCCACTGCGAGGACCGCGTGAGGGCTTTGGTGATCTGAGCTTCATCAAAAACTGCGTCGCCGGTCTTGTAACGGTTGATGACGATCTGCAGGCTCTCGTCGCGTTGCTCGAAATACTTCACGATCATGCGGTTGGCGGTCCGCATCTCCGAAATTCCCACCTGGGTGACGAGATAGATGATGCCGGAATCTTCAAACAAATTGGAGTCCATCAGGTCAATTCTCGATCCCGCGTCGACCACGACAAAATCGTAGTTGTCGCGCGAAACCTTCAGCAGCTTGTCGACAGCTTCCTTGGTCGCCTGGGCCTCAGGCAAACCCGTAGGAGCCGGAAGCACGGACAAGCCCGAGCTGTGCTTGACCACAAGTGTGGAGAGCAAATTCGAATCCAGCCGGGCAGGGTTCTCGAGCGCCGTAGCGATGGAATACTCGGTCACGATGCCCAGGTTGATGGCCACGTCGCCAAGAGGCAGGCCGAGATCCATGAGGATTGTGCTGCCGTCACTCTCTTGAGCCAGCGCCAGGGCAAAGTTCGAAGCCAGCGTGGTCACGCCGCATCCGCCTTTTGAGCCCAGGAAGACGAACAATTTGCCGATTTTCTTTCCGTCCTGTGGCGGCGGCTCCACGCGACGCGTCGAGGCACGCATGAGAGCGGCGGAGACTTCGGCCGGATCAAGAGGAAGAGTGAAGAACTCGCGCACGCCGGCGCGCATGAACTGGACAGCCCGCTTCATATCGGCGCTTGCCGAGTAGGCCATCAGATAGGTGCGGCCGCTGGCGCACAGGCTCTCGACAAGAGCGAAGGCATAATCCGGTTCGCTGTCGACGTCGATGATGACAACTTCATAGGCCTGCGCCAGCATCTGGGGCAGATCCTCAAGCCTGGGCGGGAATGAGGAGAATTCATGGACCTTGAGGCCGGGACGCTTGGAGATGGCGCTGGCGACAACCTTGCGACGCTGTTCGTCGGGTCCGAGAATCGCAACAGTTAAAGTGGTCTCATGTGGGATGACGGAATCCCTCGGTGCTTGCGACATAATCGAGCGAACTACTCCCAATGGACCATTTTATTCGATCTCTTCGCTCAGAAGGGACTTGCTATGACTCTTTCGGGGGAGTTCGAAAAGATGGACGCGGGAGAGAAGCCAGGCATTTGATAGGGATGGGGGTTATCGGATCGGCGCGCCTCGCCGGCCGAAGCAGTGCGATGGCGGTCGAGAATGCGCTGGCTGGCCTCCGGCCCAATTGCCGTTCGCAATCAATTACGAAAGCAACGTGCCGGCGCGCCCGGAGCGCAAAACGGGCGAATGTTCTAACCGAAGAGCCCCAGCAGGCTCTTCTTTTTTCCTTGCTCGGGCAGGCCGGAGATTTCCCTGGCCATTTTGCGAATCACGCGCGCGATGGGCGAGTCGGCGAGGGCCAGCGGCTCGGCTCGGTTCTGCATCTCTCGCACGGCGTGGTAGTCGTTGGGAATGCGCCACTGCGGCGTTATGGTCAGCGCGCTTTCGATAGCGCCGTCGTCGATGCCCATGGATTTGGGGGCATACCGATTGAGCACGATTTCAAGCTTGGTGCCGTAGGCCGGAATCGACCCCGTGATCATGCGATTGGCATTGCGCAGTTCCGGAACGCCTACCTGCGTGACCAGGTAGATGCGCGATGCGAGATCGAAGAGATGCGTCCGCGTCCAATCCAGGCGGGAGCCGACATCAATGACCACGTAATCGAAGCTGTTGCAGGCTACGGTCAGCAGCTTGTTGGCGGCAGCATCGTCAATGTGAATGTGAGGAAACCGTCCCGGAGCCGCGAGCAGGGAGAGGCCCGAGCTGTGGCGGACGATCAAACGAGAGAGAAAAGCGAAGTCGAGACGCTCAGCCTCGCGCAAGGCGTCGGCGGTTGAGAATTCCGAGCTCAATCCCAAATCGAGTGCCGCGTCGCCGAGAGGAAGGTCGAAGTCGATCAGGAGAGTATTTTTTTCCAGGTCCTGCGCCATAGCGACCGCGTAGTTGCAGGCGACGGTGGTTACGCCGGCTCCTCCTTTTGCGCCGACGAAGACAAGAATTTTTCCGGCCGTCTTTTTGGGAGTTGGAGCTGCCTGGATGCGTGCAGCCACTCGCGCAACTGCCTCCTCTGCCGCGCCGGGAGCGAAGGGAAAGGTGAGGAACTCGCCGGAGCTCTGCGAATACACGACAATGGGGACTTGGCTGAGAGCGCAGAGGCTCTCCACAGTGCGCAGCGCGTCGCGGGGATTGCTGTCCAGGCCGACAAGAATCATGTCGAATCCCTGCTTGGTGAGCCACGGCGCATCCTGGACCGTGGGAAGATAGCCGGGCACGATGCGGACCGTGCCTGTTCTGGCCAATGCCATAGCTCGAGCGACTGCCTTGCTTCGCTCCCGATCTGGATCGACGATCGCGATCGAAACCTTGGGCAGGCCGACCGAGTCAGGAAGATCGAATCGCAGCGAACTTTCGCTTTCCGGAATCTCGAAGAAACTGGACATGTGGACCTCGAAGGCCCAATTTCATTAGGTTTTGTGCAAGCTCTGGCTGAAGACGGTTAAGAGCCGCTGTAAAACCTATCGGCATAAGCCGCGCGCGCATGAGCGCGTCCTGATCTCTGCAGGTAATTAAGAAACGCTGATGAAGGCGCGTGAAAGTGGACGGCGTGCTATCGCGACGACGCGGCGACGGCGGCAAAGGTGAGGTCCTGGACGGCGCTGCGGCGCTCGATGCGCCACTGTTCGAAGAGCCGGCCGTAACTGAGGGTGATGTAATCTGCGGGATCAATGCCAAGACGCAGGGCCGTGCGGTCGATCCACGCCGGTGAGCCTTCGAGTTCCGCGTAGTTGCCGATAGGTGTTTCGTCAATGACGCAGTGGCCCTCGCCGTCGGCCCACTCGGTGCGCCACTTCTCATAACGAAACGCAGAAACGAATCCAAGACTAAGAAAAAATTCGGCCAGCGCGTCCCCGTGCGCGATCAAGGTCTCGGTTTCAACGCGATGCTTGTGGCGGTCTTCTCCGGGCATTCCAGCGCCGGGGAGCCGCTTGTGCGTGAGCATCCATCGGCCTGCGTAGCTGCGGATACGTAGAATCTCAGTGCGGGCGCGCATTTGGCGGTCGGGCGTGTCGTAGAGGGTGTTGCTCTCGAAGCTGCGCGGAGTTTCCAGGCGAAAACTTGCGGATTCGAGCCGATCGGCCAGCGCGGCCAGATCGTCCACACGGAATTTGATCTCGGTTTCGAGCGCCATGGGTTGGAGCGAGTATAACGCCGCTGGCGGGAGGTCGCCGCTGGGGGCGAGAATGGAATTGAGAACACCGGAGAGAAGAACGGATTGAAGACGCTGCGGCTCAAGGTGGACGCGAACAATCTCGGAGCGGACGAGGCTCTCGACCGCGCGGCTGCGATTCTACGCGGCGGCGGCCTGGTCGCGCTGCCAACGGAGACGGTTTACGGCCTCGGAGCGAACGCGCTGAACCCGGCCGCGGTCGAGCGGATCTTCGCGGCGAAGTCCAGGCCGGCCTGGGATCCGGTGATTGTGCATGTCGGGTCGCGAGAAATGCTCACTGGCCTGGTTGAAGAAGTCCCCGGCGTAGCCCGCAAGCTCATGGTTGCTTTCTGGCCGGGACCGCTGACGCTGCTACTGAAGCGGACTCGAGCCGTGCCCGACGCGGTGACGGCGGGCCGGCCGCTTGTGGGATTGCGCATGCCCGCGCACCCGGTGGCGCTTGAGCTGATCCGGCGCGCTGGAGTTCCGGTCGCCGCGCCCAGCGCCAATCGCTTCGGCCACGTCAGCCCGACCACGGCCGATCATGTGCTCGACGATCTCGATGGGCGCATCGATGCAGTGCTCGACGCGGGACCGACGCTGCGCGGCGTGGAGTCGACGGTGCTCGATCCATCGACCAGCCCGATGATGATTTACAGGCCGGGCGCAGTGACAGCGGAGCAACTCCGGGAGGTCGCGGGGCCAGTGGAGATGTTCCAGAGCGGCGAGCCGTTGCGAGAGACTCCGTCCGATGCGCCTGTCGCCGCGCTGCCTTCCCCGGGCGTGGGATTGAAGCACTACGCGCCGCGCGCGCGGCTTGTGCTGATCGAGGCGCCGATCGGCGATTTGGGCGCGCGTCTCGCCGGCGCGGCGCGCGTTGAGCGCGGCCAACGGCTTGGAGTAATGCTGCCCGAAGGGATCAAGCCAACGGCCGAAATTGCGGCGCAACATATCGAGACGGCGCAGGTTTTTCCGTGGGGCAAGTGGGACGCGCCGGAGTCCATGGCGCATGGACTTTATGCCGGGCTGCGCGCGCTCGATGCTGCGGGATGCACGGTGATTCTGTGTCCGCTACCGCCAGCGGAGGGAATTGGCGCGGCAATTCGAGACCGGCTCATAAAAGCAGCGGCCAGAGACGCAGGGACTGACAACTCAGAACTGTGAACTGAGAACTGCGAACTGTCCCTACCCGTTGTCCCCAAGCTTGTACATGTACTTGATGGCCGATTTGTAGACGAGTGTTTTGTTGCGGCCGCGAACCTTGAGCGAGTTGCGATCGTACCACTCGATGCAGCCATCCACGCGCTCCCCATCTTCGAGCACAATCACCATCGGCGTCTGCGACTGAATCTGTTTCTGCAGATAGAACAATTCAGCGTGACGATTGGGCGCGTCCCTTTCCGCGGTTTGCGCCGGAAAACGGAAGGGAAGCGGGGTGGCGACGTTTTTTCTCCTGCGCGCCGGAGCTTGACCGGGTTCCACCACACTCGATGCGGGAAGAATCGATGGCATGCTCATGGGAAAGAACCCTCCGCAAGAAATGAAATCCGGTACGCAAAAACGACAGGTGCAGCTACGGCATTTTCGATTCCGGTCTTTACAGAAAGCCGGATGCCAAATGGCTTTTTCCTCCGCCGGGGTCCCCGGCGGTGGGTCCTCGCCGCTGGGGTGGAGGTAAAAGCCGCCTTCCACGATCTCCAGATTGCAATTCATGAATCGAAAATGCTCTGGAACAAGGGAAATTCGACTCAGCCGTTTACAGATGCGGCTCTGGCCGCAGTTTCAAAAAAGTCCAGGGATTCCAGCCTTGAAACCAAGTCAAGCAATAGGCATCTCGGCATTGACGGGAACTGCGTGTCCCGGCGCTTCTCGGCTCGAATGGGAGTACTCGTATTGAGAAGATGCCTGCGTCCGATTGGGGGTTGCTCTTTCATTCTGCGGCCATTTGTGCACAGCGTCAAGCTTGGCGGCATCCGGCAGCGAACAGATGAGAGTGAACAGCGGACATTGACCGGTGGACGGCGGGCAGCGAAAAGGAATCAGAGGGCGTTGCCTGCCGCGAGGCCCACGGCCATGGCGTCGAGCGAGAGCGAGCGCAGCAGGTTGCGGCGCATGCCCTGTTCCACCTGGACGAGCGCGCGGGCGGCGGAGTCGATCCAGTCGACCGTCAGCCCTTCAGACAGGCGGTTTAGCTCGGTGGCGAGGTCGATGTTTCGGATCAGCAATGGGGTGCCGGCCACCATGAGCAGCAGGTCTTCGATGAGGCTCGAAAGGGCGCGAAGCAGGTTGACGGTCTTCTCCTGCCCGTCGGCGCCGGCGCGGTAGCTCTCGGTGGCATGGAAGAGAGCGGAATAGTCCGGTTCACGAATTGCCGTGCGCAGAATGACCAGCGCGTCTTCGCGGCTGGCGAGGTAGGTGTCGAGATCGAGCGAGAGCGCGCGCCCGACTGCGCCCATGGCCAAACGTGCAACAAGAGACCGGTCCTGTGGTTTGAGCTCGGGGCGTCGACGGGCAAGCAGCGTTTCGAGTTCTGCAGCCGGCAGCGCGCCTAGACGATGAATCACGGCGCGGGAACGGATGGTCGGCAAAAGCTCCTGCGGATTCTCCGTCAGCAAAATCAGCGAGGTGTGGTCAGGGGGCTCCTCCAGAAGCTTGAGCAGGCTGTTTGCTGCTTCTTTCATGAATGCCGACGAAGTAAAAATCGTGAAAGCGCGCCGTGCTTCGGCGGGCGGCCTGTAGAAGGCCACATGAATGGCCTGGCGAATCTGGCCAAGCTTGATCATGAGCTGCGGAGGGTCGGGCGGAATGACCAGCACATCAGGATGCGTCTGGATGAGAATGCGCGTCTCGCGCTTGTCGGTTTCGCGCAGGTCGTCGCGGGCGGCTACGGCTTCTTCCATCAGCGTTTCAAGGTTCGCGGAACCGGCGATGCGGGCACAGTTCGAGCAGACGCCGCAGAAGTCGGGCAGCCCGTCCGATTCCGTGGGCTTGAGGCAGTTGACCGCCTGCGCCAGCATCAGGGCGAGCGTGTATTTGCCGGCGCCGCGCGGGCCTGCCAGGATCATCGAGTGGGGAAACCGGCCCGAACGCACGCTCTCGCGCAGGTGCGTGACTGTGGCCGTGTTGCCTAAAAAATCCTGGAAGCCCATGGAACGAGCGTAACAGTGAACAGTGAGCAGCGAACAGTGGCCAGTGGAAAGTGAACAGTAGCGCCGGGCTCCTGCCCGGCTGTCGTGCGGGCGTCCCCGCCCACACCCACCCCGGTTTTGGTCTCGGCCCGGGTTCTGGACCGATCTCGAGGAAAAAACTGTCAATGACACTTGACAACCTTGGCAATTAGTTGTAATGTTTCCTTGTCATTCTGTAAAGGAGACTTACTATGTTCTGCACGACCAATACTCCGGAACAACGACGCTTTGTGCGCGCCTGCTGGATGAGCGCCGCGTTGGTTACGCCGCTCGTATTAGGAGCCGTCGCTGCGTTTCGCCTTTACCATCTCCACGGAATTGCGGCCTACGCCGTGGCGGTTCTGCCGACGATTCCGATCCTCTGGGTGCTCGTCGAGCTGGGCAGGTTCCTGGCTGTGGAGAAAGACGAGTTCCAGCGAAACATTCTCATCCAGTGTGTGCTGGGCGGCACCGGGGGAACTCTGGCAACGACGACAATCTGGGGGTATCTCGAGGACTTTGCCCACGCGCCGCACCTCGATCTGGTCTGGGTCTATCCGATCTTCTGGCTCTTCGTTGTGGTGTCGTACCCGCTGGTCAGGCTGAGGTACCGATGAAAAACCGCCTGAAAGTGCTGCGCGCGGAGAGGGACTGGTCGCAGGGCGATCTTGCCCAGCGGCTGGAGGTGTCGCGCCAGTCTGTCAACGCCATCGAAACGGGGAAATTCGATCCCAGTTTGCCCTTGGCGTTCAAACTGGCGCGACTGTTTGAGAGGCCGATCGAGCAGATCTTCACCGACGAGGAGCAGCGGAGTTAGCGGAGCGTCTTTTTGCTTCAGGCCATCAGCCGGCCGGGGTCCCGGCCGGTGTCTTTGACGCGCGCAGACCACCGGCCTCCGAAACTGTGTCAATTTCATCCAGGAGCATCGGGCCCGGCACTCAAGCTTGAGCGAACAACGCCTTTGGTTGGCGTATTGCCGCGGCCTATCCAATAAAAAACACGTCTGTAATGTATTGAATATACAAGAGTAATCATAGGACTCGTGTCTTTGAAACCAGAGTAACCATTTGGCAAGGTACCAACAGGCTTCGGCGTAACCTGAAACCGCCATTGCCGCCCTGCGCAAACCGCAGTACCTCTATAACGTAGCGTCTTTACACCTTATTGCAGGACGCAAATACCTTAGTCAGGTGCTTATGCGGGATCAGCAGGATCAGCAGGAACAGCAGGAAAACCCACTCGCCACTCGGGCCACAATCACGGCCACGCTCGTACTCGGAGCCGTGACGGGTCTCCTGCTGGGGTGCGCAATCGCAATCCCGCTGGCCGAGAGTCATCTCAAAACGTACATGGAACGAGTGGCAGTTCAAGATGATGCTTCGTTGACAGACGCGCGCGCTCTCCTGGAGACGATGCAGCATTCTGCGAGCTCAGCTTGTTCCGAGACGGAGCTGAGCAACCTCAGAGACCTGGTTTTTCATTCGGACTATTTGAAGGACGCCGGACG
>JBEKWT010000210.1:0-5811 GCA_049512795.1 Occallatibacter sp. | reverse complement strand
GGCGTCGCCGCTGCTTGACGCGGGCGCAATCGACGGCGCGCGCGGAATCCTGATCAACATCACCGGGTCAAGCTCGCTCAAACTCTCTGAGGTGAACGAAGCGTCGTCGCTGATCGAGTCGGCTGCGCACGAAGACGCCAACATTATCTTCGGCGCGGTGCTCGACGAGAAGATGGGCGAAGAGGTGAAGATCACCGTCATCGCCACCGGCTTCCGCGATCAAATGCCGGAGCGGCGCGCGCGCATGCTGAGTGTGGAGGAGGCGCTGGTGGTCTCGGTGCCGGTTGTGTCAACCGGCAACTGGATGCGTGAGCGCTCACTGGAGCCTGCTGCTGCTCCGGCGCGCTTCATGAGTGAAGAAGACGATGCGGCGGCGGAGAATGCGGACGATGGTTTCTTTTTTGCCGCGGCTGCGCCGGGAGTGGCCACCACGGTGACGGTTTCTTCGCCAGCGAAGCAGGTTGCCGGCCACGCAATGGAGTTTGCGGCGAACGGTGAGAGCGCGCCGCCGACCGGGCAGCAATCCGAGGGCACGGCATCGGAGTCTGACAAGCAGCCCCGGGACTTTGCTCCGGAGTTCGCCGCGACCCCGCGCGATGGAGCGGAGCCGGGCGCTGACACCGGAGCGTCGCTCTTTGCCGGTCCGGCTGAGCAACCTGAGCGAGATTTGGATGTCCCCACATTTCTGCGTCGGCTGAAGTTCTAAAGATCCATTGCATCGAATGGACTTGGCCCCCATGCCGAGTCGGGAAAGGTTCCAAAACGGGCGCGAAACGGGTACAATAAGTACAACGCCACGAAAGTTGTATGGGTTGTGATGTCCGATCGAGGGACACTACTGTCTCCGGGGTTATTTTCAAAACTGAAGAACCTGGTTGGCGGCGAATCTCGCGATTGCGGAGTTGGATTGTCGCACCCCACTGGAGCCGGCAACATCATTTTGCCGGGCTCACGGCACAAAAGCTGGGCGCGTCAAAGCTTGAAAGCACAAAGTGCGGGCCCAAGGGCGAACGCGGCACGAGATCCAAGAGTTGAGAGGTTGTTAACTGGATGAAGAAGTTGCGCGTTGGGCCTATTTATTTTTGTGTTTTCATCTTTGGCATGAGCGCCGCCTGTGCCTGGGCGCTGGATGCACCGCAACCTCTGCATCACTCGAAATCCAAAACCGAGTCGCACGTCACCACGACGCGGCACACGACCACATCCAAGACTTCCACAGCGCGCACTTCAACCGTTCAACGCAGGTATACGCACCGGTCGACGGCCTACGCCGCCGCAAGAACCACCACGGCCAGCCGGCTGAATGCCACGGCGGGAGCGCAGTTGCGCGGCGCCTCCTATCACCGCCGCCATCATTATTACGAGCGCTTCACGGCCAGTTCATTCATTCATGGGGATGTTGGTGCAGGCGACAACACCGCCGGCGAAGATCCAGTGGTGCGCCAGGCGGCCATCGATGCCCTGGGCGACATGAACGGCACCGCGGTGGTGATCAATCCCGCCAACGGCCGCATTCTTGCCATGGTCAACCAGAAACTAGCGCTCTCGCCGGGCGCTGAACCCTGCTCCACCATCAAGCTGACAGTGGCGTTGGCTGCGCTTTCAGAATCGCTGGTCACCAGCAACACCATGGTGCAGCTCGCCGGCTTCCGCATGGATATGACCCAGGCGCTGGCCAAAAGCAACAATCTCTACTTTGAGGAGCTGGGTCGCGAACTGGGCTTCGAGCGCGTGCGCCATTACGCCACGCAGTTTGGCCTCGGCGAGCTGGCCGGCTACAACATTGCGGGCGAGCAGTTGGGTGTCTATCCCGATCAGGCGATTCCCGAGGCCGAGGGCGGCGTGGCCCGGATGTGCAGCTTCGGCCAAGGCGTCTCGCTTACTCCGCTGCAATTGGGCGCATTTGTTGCCGCCATCGCCAACGGCGGTACCCTCTATTATTTGCAGCACCCCACGACGCCGGAAGATATCGCTTCATTCCAGCCCATGATCAAGCGCACGCTTGACATCGGCCGCTACCTTCCCGACCTCGAAGACGGCATGGCCGGGGCGGTGGAGTATGGAACCGCGCGGCGCCTGCGCGCCAACTTCCGCGAGCTGCCCATCTTCGGCAAGACCGGAACCTGCTCCGACAATGGAACCCGCTTCGGCTGGTTCGCCGCGTACTCTGAGTCGCCGCAGGGCGGACTGGTTACCGTCTTCTTCCTTGAGGGCGGCAGGGCCACATTCGGACCGCGCGCCGCTGAACTTACTGGCGCGTTTTACGCGGATCTCTGGGACCACGACTACTTCGGGGAGAAGAACCAGGATGCGCAATCCGCGCCCGCCGAAGTGCCCGCGCAGGGCAATGTGCCTCCCGCAGATTCTGCAGCGCCTCGGCAGTAACGGGAGAAGGCTCTCTCCGCGATCCAAGGGCCCGCGATTACGGTTCGGGAATTGATTCGGGACACTGTGGTCTAATGGTGGTACGGTTTGAGTCCGATACCCTATCCGGTACATCCAAGCTGAGAGTGAGTCATCTTATGTCACCCGAAAACGAGATTCGCCTCAGGTTGCTCAGCACTGTCCCTCTGGATGCTTGGGTCGCGCTCTCTCAGGATGAGTCGCGGATTGTTGCCATTGGCAACGATTACGACCAAGTGGCGCGGAGGGCCGATGAAGCCGGGGAGGCAGATCCGGTGATTCTCAAGACTCCTCAGGCTTGGGCGCAATTCTCGGTCTAGCTTGCGCACCGTCGTTCCATACCGGGTATTCCCTGACGGACAAGGCTCCTATTTGTACTGGGTTACCCTGAACGTCCAGATCGCAGCGATAGCGCCCAATTCTCCACGCACAAAGAGGTTCGAAGCCATCATTGATAGCGGAGCAACTCGCTGTCTCTTCCACTCCCAAATTGGAAGGCATATCGGCATCGACGTATCTTCAGGCGTCCGCGAGATTACGAATGGGATAGGCGGACCGGAGGAAGTATGGTTGCACGAAGTGAGCCTTTATATACCGGGCGGCGCCGTGAAAATCAAAGCAGGCTTCAAAGACAACCTTCCAGTGAGCGGACTGCTTGGGACCGCCGGATTCTTCGAGCACTTCAGAATCACCTTTGAAGGAGACACCAAACAGTGCGTGTTGGAAAGGATCTATTACACGTAGTCTCCAGGTTTACGATTCCACGGCGCTTCATTGCCCAGTGGGGTCTCGCTCAATCCTTCCCGCCAAGCTATCCTATATGACGATGGATACCGTCAACTGGGTCGTCGCTGGCATCGGCGACATTGCGCGCAAGCGCGTCATTCCCGCGATTCAAGCTGAGCCGCGCAGCAGGCTCTACGGCTTTGTCACGCGCACTCCGGCCAAAGCCGCGACGTATCCCGGCGCGCGATCGTGGGCGAGCCTCGAGGATGCCGTCGCCGATTCTGCCGTCGACGCCGTTTACGTTGCATTGCCCGTGGCCTTCCACGCCGCGGCCGCGATCGCGGCGCTGCGCGCCGGCAAGCATGTGCTCTGCGAGAAGCCGATGGCGATGAACTTCGCCGAGGCAGAGAGGATGGTCGACGAAGGCCGCGCTGCGAGTCATGCTTCGGGCCGCCTGTTCGGTGTCTCGTATTACCGCCGGCTTTACCCCAAGCTGATCCGCGCCAAACAGCTGATCGCCGACGGCGCCATCGGCCGGCCCCTGCTGGCCGAGGCCAATTGCCATAGCTGGTTCGAGATCGAGGGCCGCGAATGGCTTGCCGATCCCGCGCTCTCTGGCGGCGGCCCGCTCTACGACATTGGCTCGCATCGCATCGACCTCATGAATTTCCTCTTCGGCAAACCGGACCGCGCATGCGGCCTCCTGTCGAATGCCGTGCATCGAATCGGCGTCGAAGATTCGGCGACCGTTTTGATGGGTTTTTCCGCCGGCGTTCATGCCGTCGTCGACGTGCGCTGGAATTCGCGCGTGGCGCGGGATCAATTTCGGATCATAGGCGAGGCGGGCGAGATCAAACTCGATCCTCTCAACGCACCGGAGCTGCGCATCTTCACCGGCGCCGGGCCCCGCACAGAAATGCTGCCACCTCACGCAAACCTTCATTTTCCCATCGTCGAGAACTTTGTCGATGCCATTCTGGCCAATGATCCTGGCCGCCTGGCCTGTCCGGCAGAGCAGGCCGCCTGGGTCGACTGGACCATCGAGCAGGCGACTTCAGCGTAAACCAGGACTTCCTGACCCCGCCGTCCGCAGTTTTTCCTGATTCTTCTGAAACGAACTTCGTTTAGATTCATCTCATACGGTGAGGCCGCTTCTCCCCGCGGAATCCAGCCCAAAAGGCCAAGCGGTCTGATTCCCCAACACGCCGTAGTTCGGGTCTATTCATGGCGCTGCCGACAGACATTCTTTTGGTGTACGGCTACCTGCTGATCTTTGCCTGGGTGTTGGTGGAGCAGCTCGGCCTTCCCCTGCCGTCCGTTCCGGTGCTGCTCGCCGCCGGCGCGCTCTCGGCCCAAAGACAAATCAGCTTTCCCCTGGCCCTCGGAGTAGGAGTTGCCGCGGCACTCACTGCCGATAGCGTCTGGTTCTTCATTGGGCGCAGGCAGGGCCATCGAGTGCTGCGCCTGCTCTGCAAGCTTTCGCTCGAGCCGACCACCTGCGTTCGCCGCACGCAGGACTCGTTTGGCCGCCGCGGCGGAACCATGCTCATGTTCGCCAAGTTCGTTCCCGGCCTATCAACGCTGGCTCCGCCCGTCGCCGGGCAGAATGGCATGGGGTTTGGCGCGTTCCTGCTCTACGACGGCATCGGCGCCGTTTCCTGGGTTGGCGTCGCGATGGCCTGCGGCAGGTTCTTCGGCGACCTGCTCAAGCGCAATCCCAGCGTGCTTGACTGGGTCGGCCGCTTCTCGGGCGCGCTGCTGATACTGGGCGTCATAGCATTCTTCATTGGGCGTCTTGTTCGCCGCCGGATAGTACTCAAGAACCTCGTTGCCTCGCGTCTCGAGCCCGAAGAGCTGAAGCGCCAGCTCGACGCAGGCGAGCAGGTCTGCATCATCGATCTGCGCCATCCCCTCGAACTGGTGCCCGATCCGTACACGCTGCCTGGCGCCGTGCATTTCTCGCCCGATGCCATCACCGCGCGCCACCTTGAGATTCCCCGCGATCGCGATGTGGTGCTCTACTGCACCTGCCCCAGCGAGGCCACCGCGGCCAAGACCGCCATGCAACTGCACAAGCTCGGCATTGAGCGCGTGCGCCCGCTGCGCGGCGGATTCGACGAGTGGAAGCGCCTCGGCTATCCAATGGACGCAATACCGCCGGTCATTCCGCTCGTTCCCGCCATCGAGCCCGCGCACTGAAAACTCGGGCCTGAGCAGCAAATAGCTCCGCGATACTCGCTGCGATGGGCGAACCCTCACCGTTGAAAGTCGCGAGGTGCGCAACTAACGGACGATTCGCTCCTCCAAAATCACATGTACCCGATCACCTACCCCTTTTCCGATGGCGCGGCGAATCTCCGTCTTCACGGGTAGCTTGTGTGTTCCATCTCCCATGGCCATGAACGAGCTTTGAAATGGGACTCCGTCAATCTTGCCGCGCACCTTCACCAGGCCTCGCGTACCGAAGAACTTCACGGACAGCGGCCAAACGACATACGTCCAGCCACCTTTGCTGGGACTTTTCTCGAGCGTTGCTGCGAAACGCTTGTTGAGCACCATGGGCTCTCCGGGCAGGCCTTTGAATGGTCTTTTGCGCAAATCGTATCACGGGGAGGGCACATTCCTTGTGCAACGCTGAGGGATGGTCTTTCGTTTTCTCATCGTGGTCGCAGTAAGGCCTTA
>JBEKWT010000209.1:0-5831 GCA_049512795.1 Occallatibacter sp. | reverse complement strand
CCACAGGCTTCTGGGGCCGTCCTGGAGCACCAACGCGGCGCCGAACTGGTAGTAGGTGATCGTTCCCCGCACGCGCATCCGCTGCGAAAGATCCAAGACACGATAGCCCGTGATGATACGGTCCATGGGCGTAACCGGAAGCGACCATGGATCGGAGCCGGCATGTTTCAGAATCTCCACCTCGGCCAGCGACTGAACGTGGAGCTGGATGCCGGTCATCTGCATCTTGTTGTCGAAGTGCCCGGAGGCCGCGCCGGTGATCTGCACCTCGGCGTCGAGCAGGCCTTTAAGGGCACTTTCATCGTCGCTATCGACGATCACCTCCATCGGGCCGCCATCCACCAGCATGCGAAGGTAAGTGAAGCGCAACGTCGATGTTGGGTCGTCGGGCTCGAGGTCGGCGGAGCGAATCACGCCGCGCACAGTAACCAGCTTGCAATCGGTCTCGGCACGGATCATCTGCTCGAAGCTGGGCTGCAAGGGTTTGGGCAATGGACCGTGACCAACGACGGTGACGTCACTGCCAATCACGAAGGGCCGAAAACTTTCGTGCATGGCTCCGCGAACCAGGATGCGATCGCCGGGAGCAAGCTTATGGGCTCTGGGAGCAAAAACAAAGATCGCGTCGTCGCCGTCCTGCACAAAGAGGTCTCCGTCGTGCGAGTGGTAGTAGGTGACGGTGCCTTCGAAGACGACAGGCGGGTGTTTGCTGGCCTCATCGTTGGTCAGCGCGGCCGCGGCGTGCAGCGTGGTCAAAGTGGCCGACGCATCGGCCCAGGCGCCCGAAGCGCACAGACAAAGCATCGCGAACAGGGGGACCACCCTTTTCATTGGCGCGGCTCACAAGGGCTGGAAGACGGATCCTGCCCCATAAGCCCTTATCGGCAGCGGGTGGAGAAAAATGAATGACGAGTGAGGAAATCCTGCCTGGCCAAGGAGTTAGGGGAAGGGAGCGGGACGCCCTAGGAATCGGCGTTTGGCGCCAATTCAACTTGCGGGTGTTCTTCACCAGCGTGGGCGTTCGACAACCGTGTGTACTTGGCTACATACATGGCGGCATCGGCGCCGCGGAGCAGACTGTCGGCGGAGTCGGCGTCTTCAGGATAAAGCGCGATGCCAAAGCTCGCCGAGCCGCGCAGAATATATCCATCTCCTATAAACGGCTCATGGAAGCAGCTTTCGAGCCGAGACATGATCTCTTCCACTTCGGCGCGGTTGCGCACCTCAGAAACCAGGACTGCAAATTCGTCACCGCCCAGCCGCGCCAGCACATCGCCAGGTCGTAGTTGCCGTTTCATGCGCCGCGAAACTTCCTGAAGATACAGGTCGCCCACCAGGTGCCCGTGCAGGTCATTTACCTGCTTGAATTCATTGAGGTCGATGTAAATCAAGCCAAAGATTACGGCAGTTTCGCGCGCGGTTTGAATCATCGCATCCAGAGTTTTTTCCATAGCGAAGCGATTCTGCACGTCCGTCAGGAGATCGAACTCCGAGCGGTGCACGAGATCGGAGTAGAGGCGCGATGTTTCGATCGCCAGGGTAGCCAATTCCGCTGCCATGGCCAGTGCCGCGATTTCCTCCGCATTGCTTTCCTTGCGCACGTCGAAAGCTGCGAAGATCGAGCCCAGAGTCGAACCGGAACGGGCGGCGATCGGGTGTTCGACGGTGCGCAGCGACGGAGAGGGAAGCTGAAACGGGCGATTTCCCAAGGTAGCTCCGTCCACTACCTGGCACCAACAGGGCGCTCCGTTCAGCCTGACCGAAACTAACTCTGTGACCCGCTCCAGAACCTCGGCCAGCGGCTTGGAGTGGTTGATGGCCTCCAAAATCCGGGCGCGGCGCTGCTCGATATAGGCGAGCGAGCCGATGCGGCGCCGGTTCCGTCTTTCCATAACCCATGCGCAGATGCCAAGGGCGATGACCAATCCAAAGAGGATGACAACGATCACCAAAAGATTGCGCACATTCAGCCATGAAGGCTGGGCGACGACCACGATGTCGTCAGCGTTGCGCATGAGGATATTAAAGGGTACTTCGCCGTCGAAGGGGTTCGGGTCTTCCAGCATGCAGATACCAGTGACGCGGATGCGCGTGCCGACGGGAATCTCGCGCATGGGTTCGAGCGGGACTGGGCTTGCTGTGCCGGGATGGCGAATGGTGGCGGAGATCAGGTGACCGTCGGAGTCGAGCACATACTCGTCCTGGGTGGCCTGACGCACTTCGGTTACCACCCGGCCCTCCACTGAAACCAGGTCGAAGCCGTGACTAACGCCGTCGTTGCCGCCAAGGGCCAGTTGACGCCAGGTGAAGAGCGAGGGAGTGACCGGCGCCCGTGTGGATGTTTCGTGTATTTCGGCCTGGGTCAGGGTGAGGAAGCCGTTCTCGACGGTCGGGAATCCAATTGCGTCGGCCACGTCGCCCACTTGCAGAAAGTTTCGGCTGTCGGTTTTGATCCACAGGCTTCTGGGGCCGTCCTGGAGCACCAACGCGGCGCCGAACTGGTAGTAGGTGATGGTTCCCCGCACGCGCATCCGCTGCGATGAGTCGTTCGCGCGATAGCCCGCGATGATGCGGTCCATGGGCGTAACCGGAAGCGACCATGGATCGGAGCTGGCATGTTTCAGGATCTTCACGTCGGCCAGCGACTGAACGTGGAGCTGGATGCCGGTCATCTGCATCTTGTTGTCGAAGTGCCCGGAGATCGCGCCGGTGACCTGCACGTCGGCGTCGAGCAGGCCTTTGAGGGCACTTTCATCGTCGCTATCGACGATCGCCTCTACCGGCCCGCCATCCAAGAGTATGCGAAGGAGAGTGAAGCGCAACGTCGCTGTTGGGTCGTCGGGCTCGAGATCGGCGGAGCGAATCACGCCGCGCACAGTAACCAGCTTGCAATCGGCCTCGGCACGGATCATCTGCTCGAAGCTGGGCTGCAAGGGCTTGGGCAATGGGCCGTGACCTACGACGGTGATGTCACTGCCAATCACGAAGGGCCGAAAACTTTCGCGCATGGTTCCGCGCACCAGGATGCGATCGCCGGGAGCAAGCTTCGGGGCTTTGGGAGCAAAAACGAAGATCGCGTCGTCGCCGTCCTGCACAAAGAGGTCACCGTCGTGCGAGTGGTAGTAGGTGACGGTGGCTTCGAAGGCGACAGGCGGATGTTTGGCGGCCTCGTCGTTGGTGATGGTGGCTGCGGCGTGCAGCCCGATCGGAGGCGCAGGCGGGGCCGCCGACGCCACCGGAACGAATGCGAAGAGGATGGCGGCAGGGAAAACGAGTCGTCTTATCAGTACGGATTTCACTTTGCCGTCGCGTTCTTTCTGCGCTCGCGGGCTCATTTTGATGCTGTTGGCCGCCTTCTTCATCGAGCCGCGCCGGAGGCATCGGGGAGCTGCGCGAGAGGAAACATAATCGTGAAATACCTTGCACTTATCTTACTTAGACTGAAGCGGTTGGATATAACACTTTCGGTGCGTTGACCCTCCGGTTTCATCCCCGACGATCTGGCCACTGGATTCGATCTCCGGCAGCGGGAATACGCACCTTGAAACAGCAATTCTGGGGGATTTAGTTAGCTGGCGCGGCGCGGGGTTCTACACTGAATGAGGCCGTTTGAACGGCAATTTGACTTGAATATGGCAAAGAAACTGCGGGTTGGCATTCTTTTTGGCGGGCGCAGCGGCGAGCATGAGGTGTCGCTGCTGTCGGCAGCATCGGTTCTGGGGGCGATCGATCGCGAAAAGTTCGAAGTTACGCCCATTGGTATTACCAAAGAGGGCCGCTGGCTTGCGGCCGGCGACGCTCGCGGCCTGCTGAACGGCGATGCCGGCGGGGTGGGGCGGCGGCTGCGCGCGGGCGATCCGGAGGCCACGCCGGGAGCGAAGCTATTACATGAGGGCATTCCGACACTGATGGCGCCGGAGCCGGTTCCTCAAGGTCCGGAAGGAAAGGCCATCGAAGTCGTGTTTCCGGTGCTGCATGGAACCTTCGGCGAGGACGGCACCATTCAGGGGCTGTTTGAGCTGGCGGGTATCGCCTATGTTGGTTCGGGTGTCCTGGGTTCGGCCGCGGGCATGGACAAGGACGTAATGAAGCGCCTGTTTGCCGAGGCCCGGTTGCCCATCGTCAAGCACGTCACGTTACTCCGCGCGGATTGGGAAAAAGCGCCACGCAAGGCAATCGCGCTGGTGGAGCAAACGCTCAAATACCCGGTGTTTGTGAAGCCCGCGAACCTGGGTTCTTCTGTTGGTATTTCAAAGGCACATGATCACGCGGAGCTATCCCCGGCGCTGGCGTTGGCGGCGAAGTACGACCGCAAACTCATCGTGGAGCAGGGCGTGGGCGGCATTGCGCGTCGTCGCGCACAGCCGGCGCGCGCGCGCGAGTTTGAAGTGGCCGTGCTTGGCAACGACTCGCCCAAGGCCAGCGTGGTCGGCGAGATCATTCCTGGCAAGGAGTTCTACGATTACGAGGCGAAGTATCTTTCCGAAGGCTCGGTGCCCGTGATCCCGGCGAAGATTTCGCGCGACCAGAGCCGGAAAATACGCGAGATGGCCGTTGCCGCATTCAAAGCCTGCGATCTTTCCGGGTTGGCGCGCGTCGACTTCCTGATGGAGCCGGACGGAAAGAAACGAATCTACCTGAACGAAGTGAACACCATGCCCGGCTTCACGCAGATCAGCATGTACCCCAAGCTGTGGGAGGCGTCGGGGCTCAGCTACAAGGAGCTGATCACGGAGCTGATTGAGCTGGCGCTGGAGCGGCAGGCGGAGAAAAACAAAACGACTTACAGCAGGGAAGAGTGAAGAAGCAGGGACCAGGGGACCGAGCGACCAAGGCACCAAGGGAACAGGCAACATGGAACAGGGCTGCGGTGTCTAATGGGAAGGGCGTGCGCGTATGCGGGGCTGACGGCGAACCGCCCGTCTCGCACGCGTCGAGTGCTGTTCCCGGTTGCATACTTCCTGTACCCTCTTTTCCGCCGTATTCTGATTTCGAGGGACGATTCCGATGACTTTGCTCGATGCTCCTGAGTTCGACGCCGCACGGTCCAAGCGCAAGAAGCTGATCATCCAGTTGAGCGCGGCAGCGCTTTTCCTGCTGTTGGTGGCTTACTGGCTGGTTGCCAGCCGGCCTGTGGACTGGCCGTGGAACTGGAGCCGCTATCTGATCGGACGCGCCGAGGTGAACAACTTCCTGGGCGCTCTCGAGGCCAACGACCTGAACAAAGCGTACGGCATCTGGTTGAACGACAAGAACTGGCAGCAGCACCCGGCGCAGTACACGACCTATCCCTTCGCGCGCTTCCAGGGCGATTGGGGGCCGAACAGCCCGGACAACGAGTATGGCGCCATCCGCAGCCACAAGATCGCTCTTGCCGGCCGCTACGGCAACGGCCTGCTGGTGGCAGTGTTCATCAACGGCCGCAAGAGCGACGCGCTCAACCTCGATTACGACCCGAAGACCGGCCAATTGAGCTTTGCGCCGCCGGGCGTGAGCCTGTATCTGGGACCGTAATACAGAGAACAGACAACAGACAACAAGGGACCAAGGAACCACCGAGCAAGGCCGCCTTGCCCCTGCGCGACGGTCAAGACAGTCAATCCGCCGCATTGCGGTCGCGCGTGAAATCGCGAGATTTGCAGATGCATTTCGCGAAACAGAATCGAGAGACCTCAAAAACAAAACTGTGAAACTGTGAAACGGTGGACGCAGGCTGTTGATTCTAAAGGCTCCACAGTTTCACAGTTTCACAGTTTCACAGTTTTGTTTTTGAGGTCTCTCGATTCTGTTTCGCGAAATGCATCTGCAAATCTCGCGATTTCACGCGCGAC
>JBEKWT010000208.1:0-5840 GCA_049512795.1 Occallatibacter sp. | reverse complement strand
GACATCGCCGTCGCAGCGCTCTACGCGATTAACAAGAGCCGCGCCGGCGCCGGCGTCTCTTCCGCGCGCGAGATCAAATCCGCAACGCTGGCGGCAAATCCGGAGACCTTTACCCTTCTCCAAGCGGCGTGCGAAGATATTCGATTGGCGGTACGTGCCAACGAACTGTTGGCGATCGAAGATTCCGGGCTCGAGGGAACGAGTGTTGAGGTCCGCCAAATCGAATTTGTCGCCGACGGATCAAAGAGTGCCGACGAGTCAACGCCGGGGAACTGAGAACTGCGAACTAAGAACTGCGAACTGTTTTCCGCAGGAAAACCATGGATTGGAATAGCCACCGCATCGACGCGTTACTGGAGCAGGCCCTGCAGGAGGACCGCGCCGCCATCGATGCCACGACTCATATCACCATCGATGCCAATCTCCGCGCCACAGGTTCCATCATCGCCCGCGAGGAACTGGTCGTCGCCGGCCTCGGCGCCATCCCGCGCTTCTTTGAGATCTACGCACGTCTCGACCCAAGCCCTGAGGCGCAAACCCGTTTTGAAGTCATCAGCCATCCTGAAATCTTCGACGGCGTGCGCGTCCACGCCGGCCAGGTGCTGGCCGTTATTCGCCACAACGCGCGCGTCCTGCTCAGTTGCGAGCGTGTCATTCTCAATCTGCTCCAGCACATGAGCGGCATCGCCACCCTGACGCGCCAATTCGCCGACGCGATTCAGGGAACGCACGCCCGCATCCTCGACACGCGCAAGACCCTACCAGGCCTTCGCGCCTTTGAGAAATACGCGGTGCTTTGCGGCGGCGGCACCAATCACCGTATCGATCTCGCCTCCGGCATTCTCGTCAAGAACAATCACATCGCACTCGGCGGCGGCATCGCAGCGGTGCTTTCCCGCGCGCTTGCCCGGCGCAGGCCTCCGCAACGCGTCCAGGTCGAGGTCCGCACCGCGCAGGAGCTTGAAGACGCGCTCGCCCACGGCGCCGAAGCCATTCTCCTCGACCACATGACGCCGGCCGAAGTCCGCCGCTCCGTCGAACGCATTAAAGCCCTGACCGGCGGGGAGCCCGCCCGCTGGATTCCCACTGAAGCCTCTGGTGGCATCGTGCTCGATCACGTCCGCGCCTACGCGGAAACCGGCGTCGACTTCATCAGCGTGGGCGCACTCACCCACTCGGCCCGCGCCGCCAACATCTCCATGACCATCGCCGCGGAGCCGGGCCAGGGCAGCCTACGAACAGGCCGAGCCTTTGAGAGACACGGACTTTGATTTCGGCAATGAACTCAATGCGCAAATCCGTGCGGCCCGGAGACTGATGTTCGATCTCGCCGCCCTCGATGCCGATCTCGCCGGCACTCTCTTTGCCGGCAAGCTGCACTTTGCCAGCGTCACCGGCTCGACAAACGCCGATGCCATCGCCGCCGCGCGCAATGGCGCGCCTCATGGTTCCGTCTTTTTCGCCGATGAGCAGTTGGCCGGGCGCGGCCGTGGCGGTCACAGTTGGATCTCTGTCGCCGGCGAAGGGCTCTACGTCAGCGTCCTACTCCGTCCGCAGATTCCCGCCTCGCGCCTGTCGTTTTTGCCGCTCGCCGCGGGCCTCGCCGCCGCCGAGGCCATTCGCGCCGTCTCCGGATTGACCGTCGACCTGCGCTGGCCCAACGATCTCCTCATCGGTCCACGCAAAGCCGGCGGCATTCTTGCTGAGGCTATGACTCAATCCAAGGGTCCACCCCACGAAGTGGTGCTCGGCATCGGCGTCAACGTACACCAGCGCGCCTTTCCGCCTGGGCTTGCCACGCCCGCGACGTCGCTCGATCTGGAATCGGGCAAACGCCTCTCGCGCCAAACCCTCCTCGTCGCCCTGCTAAAATCGCTGGAGCGTGAGGCTTCCGCGCTTTCTGATCCGGTGGCGGCCGCAAACATCGCTGCGCGCCTTGAGCAGGCTTCCACGTGGATTCGCGGCCGCAAAGTAGAAGTGCACGGCCCGCAAACCTGCACAGGCGTCACCGCCGGCCTCGACGAACACGGATTCTTACGCGTCGCAACTGCGGACGGGCTCGTCACGGTGCAAACCGGCGGGCTCCGCGAGAAGACAGCTTCTAGCCGCTAGCTTCTAGCTGCTAGCTCGTGCGTGCCGAGTTTTTAGTTTTGGCTTTCACGAGAATCCAGCTAGAAGCAAGAGGCTAGAAGCCAGGAGCTGTATTTCAATGCTGCTCGCTCTCGATGTCGGCAACACGAATACGACGCTGGGCCTTTACAAGCTCGACGGCGAAAAGCCGGAGCTCGCCGCGAACTGGCGCGTGACCACGCACCGCGCGCAAACCGTCGACGAATATGGCGTTTTCTTCGTCAACCTGTTCGAGATGCACGGTATGGCGCCCAGCCAGGTGACGGACATCATCATCGCCTCCGTTGTCCCGCCCGTCGACTCCACGCTCCGACAGGTGTGCGAAAGCTACTTCAACATCGAGCCCCTCTTTGTCGAGCCCGGCATCAAGACGGGCATGACGCTGCTCATCGACAACCCCAGCGAGCTTGGCGCTGACCGCATTGCCGACTGTATCGCCGCCTACGAGCGCTACGGCGGCCCGTGTATCGTGGTCGACTTCGGCACGGCCACCAAATTTGAGGTCATCTCCGCTCGCGGCGAATATCTCGGCGGCGCCATCGCACCTGGCCTCGGCCTGAGCGCCGATGCGCTCTTCAACCGCGCCGCTCGCCTAAGCCGCGTCGACATCAAGCGCCCGGCGAAAGTCATCGGCACCAACACCGTCGGTCACCTGCAGAGCGGCCTCTACTTCGGCTACATCGGCCTGGTTGACGGCATCATCGAACGCATCATTGCGGAACTGGGCGCATCGCAGGGTATCGACCCCGGTAAGCCGCTGCGCATCATCGCCAGCGGCGGACTCGCGCGCATGATCGCACCGGACTCGCGCTACATCCAGGAGATCGACGACCTGCTGACGCTCGACGGCCTGCGCATCCTCTTCGAGCGCAATCGCACGGCGCGGCCCCGCGCCCGCGCGCACTGAGCGATTGCCCCTCACAGCCCAGACAGAATTTCCTGCGCCGCAGGCACATGCTCCCGCAAACTCTCCGCCGTGAGCTTATCGGCCTTGCGCAGTTGGGGGAAGACACCGGCCCACACCGCCGCCACGATCAGCGACCCCAGCCCGCCGATCACTGTGGCCCGTACCGCGCCCCACCACTGCGCCGTGAGCCCGCTCTCAAATTCGCCCAACTCGTTTGACGCTCCGATAAACAGCGAGTTCACCGCGCTCACGCGCCCGCGCATCTCCGGCGGCGTGGCCAGTTGCAGCAGCGACCCGCGAATAATTACGCTGATGGTGTCTGCCGCGCCCGCAATGGCCAACGAAGCCAGCGAGAGCCACAGCGTGTGCGACAGTCCGAAGATCACCGTCGCAACCCCGAAGATCGAGACGCAGATAAACAGCCAGCGGCCCGCGCGCCGGTGCAGGGGAAACCGCGCCATGATCAGTGACATCGTCACCGCACCCACGGCCGGAGCGGCGCGCAGCATCCCCAGCCCGCGCGGCCCCTGGTGCAGAATTTCGTGCGCGAAAATCGGCATCAGCGCCACTGCCCCGCCCAGCAGCACCACAAAAAGATCCAGCGAAAACGATCCCAGCAGAATCCGCGCCCGCCGCACATATTGGAACCCAGCAAGCACCACCTTTAGTGACAGATCGCGGTGCTCCATCCGCCCTGGCCGCACATGCAGCGACACCACCAGCGCCAGAAACCACACCAGAGTCCCGAGTGTGAAGACATACACAATCCCCGCGCCCTCAAGCCGCGAATCCGCCGCAAAGCCCGACAACGGCAACGTGAACAGCAATCCGCCCAGCGCTGGCCCGGTGATGTTGGCCAGTTGAAAGATTGCGCCGCCCCATGTCACCGCATTCACGAAGTGAATTTCCGGCACAAGATGCGGAATCAGTGCCGAGCTCGCCGGCGACGAAAACGCGCGCCCGGCGCCGACGAAGAAGAGAACCGTGTAAATGGCCAGAATGTTCTGCGTATTGTTCCGCGCCAGCTCCACCAGCGCGCCCGTGCAGAGGAGCTGCAGGGCGTAGCATGCCAGGATTACGCGGCGCCGGTCGAAGCGGTCGGCAACGTGGCCGGCCGGCAGCAGAAAAATCAGGCCCGGCAAAAACAGCGCCAGTCCGGTGTAGCCCAGGTCGATGGCGCGGTGCGTGATGGAGTACACCTGCCACGCCACCGCAACCGATTGCGCCTCTGCGCCCAGGATCACGGCCACGCGCGCTAACTGGTACCGCCTGAAGTCGCGGAAGGCAAAGGCCTCAAGGCCGCGGCGCGGCGGTGGGGAAGCCGATTCCATCATCTGCTTTCAGGGTATAACGCCGCGCGACAAGGCGCAGTAGGGTCAATTCGAAGTCCCTTACAGCTTCAGCGCCCATTCGGAATGTTTGGCATCGCCGCGGGCGGCCCAGAATAGTGAACGAGAACGATTCGCCAGACTCCACTTTCCTTGTGGTACACCTGGGTCTCTCGTCCCTGGGTCGTAATGACAGACCCATCTTTCTCTGTCGCGTGAAAAGTCCACGTCATTTCAGACCACGCGGCGTCGCCATAAACGTGGATCGCGGGCTCATGCAAGATCAATTCGCGTTTTGAAAACAGGTTGCCCATGATCCCGATGTAGACGTCGTCCGCGATCTGCCTGAAACCATGTTCCGTCCCGAGCGGATGAATGAACGTGGCACCGGGATCATGCGACCAAATTGTTGACGCCAAGGCAACATCGGCATTGTCTACCGAAATCGCGTACTTTTGCAGGACTGCTCTGATCTGCTCGTCGTCGCCATCGGTTCCCTGTGGAAAGGCGGCTCCGCTTAGTACGACCGAGAGCAGGATCGGAGAGATAGCCAACCTGGACGTGAGGCGGGACCGCAATGCCGTGTATCGCATAGCCACCAGATATATCATCCGCGCAAGCTGAGGACCAAAGCGGAACGAGGGTAACCGTGTCCTGTTGAGTCTTGTGCGGGGTCGCCGCTCCCTAATGGTCCCACCCCAACGACGAAGACCTGTCGTTGGGGGCCCCGGGATGGTCGCGTCGACTTGAATTCAGTGCTCTCGGGATACACCGACTCTGGTTCCGCTGTAGCCGCAACTGACGTGGCCGCTCATTGCCGAGTCATGAAACAATGAGTCCGTACCCGCCATGACCGACGAAATCATCATCCTTCCAGCCGAAACCGTTCCCAATGAGCCCATCCAAGACCAGCGGCTGGACGGCCAGCGAGAGTCTGCTGCGGAAATCACCACGACGCCCGCGGACGAGCAAGGACCGGACAGCCAATCCGGCGGTTCTGAAAAACTCATCGACGATCCAGCTCCCGGCACACCCGATGAAGACCAGAGTCTGGGCACCGAGCCCGCTCCTGTCGAAGAGCCTGCCGAGTCATTCGCCGACGCGCTCCAGGCCTTCGAGCGTTCGCACACGCATCGCGCCGAGACCAGGCAGCTTCAGGGCACGGTCGTCTCGCTCACTGCCGATCAGGTTGTCCTCGACGTCGGCTACAAGATGGAAGGCGTACTGCCGCGCTCGGCCTTCCCTGACAATGCCGAGGGCATCAATCCGGGCGACAGCTTCGCGGTCTCCATCACCGGCCGCAATGAGGAAGGCTACTACGATCTCTCGCGCCATCGCGTCGCGCAGCCCCGCGACTGGTCCGCGCTCGAGCGCGCCTTCGCCGACAAAATCGCTGTTGCCGGCACCGTCACCGCTCTAATCAAGGGCGGCCTCAGCGTCGACGTCGGTGTCCGCGCCTTCATGCCTGCCAGCCG
>JBEKWT010000207.1:0-5862 GCA_049512795.1 Occallatibacter sp. | reverse complement strand
GTCGAGGTCGCCGATGGACTTCATGGCTGCTGCGGTGAGCACTTCGCCCGTCGTGGAAGCGAGGACGACGGCTCCAATCGCGGTGGCAGCAAGCCAGGGATTAGCCGTTGTTGCGAGAGGCAAAAATGAGAGGGCGAGCGTCATCATCGTTGCCCCCCAGTGGCGACAGTCTCTTCCGGCAATGATTCCTCGGCAACAGGCGCGGAGTGTTGGGTGAGGGAAGGCCCCTGCGCGACAAAGCTTACGCCGAGTGTGATGAGAACGATTCCGGCCCAGCGCTCGATCGAGATGGCTTCATGCAGCCAGAATCGGGAGAGCAACGCGACAATGACATTCCCGAAAGCCGTAGCGGGCAAAACAAATGTTAGATCAGCCCAGGACAGCGCCGTAAGATAGCTGGCGAAGAAGCCAATCAGGAGAGCGATGCCTGCTGCGATCCACGGTGTGAAGACTGCGGCGATCAGCGCGCCCGGATGAGCAAGTGAGATCGAGGGCATCGCAGTCATGCCGCGCGAAAGACAACTGTCCCCGAGAGGCGCGCACACGGCAACCAGGCTCAGGATCAAGTATTGACGCGGCAACAATTTGTGTTGAACCATCAATCCAGTATCTTGCAGTTTGGATGTAGAAGGCCTAAAGAAGTTGAGGGCGGATGTTCGCCGCCGCGGACGCCACCCTCGATGTTAACGCCCGGAGATTGCTTACGCGCCTGCGCCAACAACGGGGGCGGTCGGCGTGGCCTGCTGCCTGCGCGTCTCCTTCACCATCTTGTTGCGCTGCGCGCGCAGCTTCAGGAATGCCTTGGCTTCGACGTACAGACGAGGCAGATCGCGATTCATCATGGCCTTCCACACCACGCGGAGTGCAGCCTTGGGACGGAAGTAGTACTCGTCGTAGAAGCGGTGCACCATCTCCATCACGTAGTCGGTGGGCAGCCCGGGGTACTCGATGTGCGCCATCTGGTGGCCCCCGCCGTCTTGCATATTGTTGTTGGTGATGAAGCCGTTCTGAGCTGCGTACTCGTAGAATTCAGTGCCCGGATAGGCGTGAGCGATGGAGACCTGAATGGTCTCGACGTCGAGCGACTTGGCGAAGTTGATGGTATTGCGTATAGACTCTTTCGTCTCGCCGGGAAGGCCTAAGATGAAATCGCCGTGAATGGTCAGGCCCAGGTCGTGGCAATCCTTGGCGAATGCGCGGGCGCGCTCTACGGTTGCGCCCTTCTTGATGTTCTTGAGAATTTGCGGATCGCCTGACTCGAATCCGACGATGAGCAAACGGCATCCCGCTTCGCGCATGGCCTTCAGCGTGTCGTAGTCGGTCGTTACGCGCGATGTGCAACTCCACGTGAGGCCGAGCGGCTTCAGCTTTTCGCAGAGCTCGATGGTGCGCACCTTTTGGATGTTGAATGTATCGTCGTCGAAAAAGAATTCCTTCACCTCAGGGAAGTTCTCCTTGGCCCATTTCATCTCCGCGGCGACGTCATCGCTGGAGCGCTTGCGCCAGGCATGCCCGCTCAGGGTCTGCGGCCACAGGCAGAACGTGCACTGCGCCGGGCAGCCGCGAGTGGAGTAGAGCGCAATGTACGGGTGGAGCAGGAAAGGCACGTTGTAGCGCGTCACGTCCATGTCGCGCTTGTAAATTTTGGTGGCCCAGGGCATTGCATCGAGGTCTTCGATCTGCGGACGGTCTGGATTGTGGATGATCTGACCGTCCTTTTTGTAGCTGATGCCCAGGATTTCGTTGAGCGGCTTGCCCTGCGCGAACTCCACAACCGAGTAATCGAACTCGCGGCGGCAGATGAAGTCGAGCGCCGAGCACTCATTCAGGGCGCGGTCTGGATCTGTCGTTACCGGTGGGCCTACGAACGCGACCCGAATCGAGGGGTTAGCCGCTTTGATGGTTTCAGCCAGCCGCTGGTCGCCTTCCCAGCCGACCGTCGACGTGAAAAGTACCAGGAATTCGTAATCCTTGCAGATCTCGATGGTTTCTTGAGCGGAGACATGGTGCGGTGGCGCGTCGAGCAGCCGCGAACCCTCAAGCAGTCCAGCCGGATACGTGAGCCAGACCGGATACCAGTATGACTCGATCTCGCGAGTCGCCGGCCAGCGCGAGCTTGCGCCGCCATCGAAGTTCTCAAATGAAGGAGGGTTGAGGAAGAGTGTTTTCAGTGGCATGGCCATCTCTTTTATTCTACCATTCGAACTGATTTCTTAGACGCGTTTGCCCACAAACACGGTTCGTGGGGGACAGATCAGAATGCACGGCTTATGGTGCCCGTAACCCAAGCGCAATCAACGTGCATTCTCGAAATATGGAAGCATTAGTTGGACTTTTGAGGGGTTGCTGCAAGGATACCTGCCACAATTACTTGCTATGCAGCTCGTTGAGCCAGTCCTGCATGTGGCCAAGGGCGCGCAGAAGGTCGAGTCGCGCTTTGCTCAGGTCGAACCCGGCGTCGAGCGCGTCGAGGTACTTCTGGCGCTCATCGATGCGAGCCTGTTGCTCGGCTGTGGGTGAAAGCTGCGGCGGCGCGCCGGGAGTGCCGGTTGCGCCATTTCCCACTTCCAATTGTGCGGCGACGCTCTTCAACTGCTCCTCGGCAATCTGTTGTTTCAGGCTGGCGACTTCAGCCTGGGCATCCAGCTCACGCAAACTCGCGGTGAGCTCGCTGATCTGAATGTCATTCTGCTGCTCCGCCTGTTCGGCCTCCACTTTCGCGCGCAGAGCCTCGGCGGCGGAGACCTTGGCTTTTGCACGAATAGCAAAGTCGAAGAAAGGAACCGAAATCTGGAGTCCGAAGCTTACGTTGTTAGGAGTGAAGTTTTTGTAATAGGTGCTGTAACTATTCAGCTCATTGGAGTCGTAGTTATAGACGGCGCCGAATCCGATCGAAGGGCGGCGCCACGCCAGATCGGCGCCCTTTGCCTCCAGCAGCTTGGAACGCGCCAGGGCATTCGCGGATTCAATGCTGAGAACGGGACGTGGCGCTTCGTCAGCGGAGATGGCAGGAATGTCGGGAATGCTGGCGTGATCGGGAGTTATGGAACCGACGGGGAGGCCGGTAAGCACCGCGAGTTGCGTGGCAAGGGTGGCGGATCGAGTTTCAAGGTGCAGGCGGTCGAGCTTGAGCTGCGCCGCCGTCAACTTTGCTTGCAGCAGAGAGCTGAGGGGATCGATCCCGGCTTCAGCCCGCTGCTCCTCGATGGCGACAAGACGGGCCGCGTTTTGTTCCTGTTCGCTGACAGCTTCAAGCTCGCTGCTTACCGTGTCCATCTCGATGTAGGCCGTCGAGGCGTCGAGAGCGACTTGCTCTTTGGCATCCTTGAGACTCAGATTGGCGGCCTCCACGCCGGCCCGTGCAGCCTTCGTGTACTGGCGCTGCGAGAAGCTGAGAACCAGCGACTGCATCGTAGCGCTTCCGACGGAGGGCTGGCCGGTTGGGAAGCCGTGAGAATAGCCGATTTGGGATCCGATGACAAAGTTTGGGATATAAGCGTCTTCAGTCTGATCGAGGGCGGCCTGCGCCTTTTGAAGGTCGGCGACGGCGAGTTTAACGGCACTCGAGTTTTGCTGAGCCATCTCCACCACGGTGGTGAGCGAGACCTGTGCCGGCGCATAGGCAGACGCGGAGCCAAGCGCCAGAGCGGCAAATGCCGGCGCCATCAACCCCAGCGATTTCTGTCGAAATTTCACAAGCGCTTTTCGCATGAGTGTTTCAAGCCTGCGCTGGATTAAACTCTTTCGCCATCTGTGCGGCAATCGCCAACTCTGTCTTGGCGCCCACAGCATCACCGAGTTGTTGCTTGAGCCGCGAAAGTCGAATGTGAGCGATGAATGCCGGTGCTTCCTCGGTCAGGGACGAACTCGACAGATAATTCTCCAGCATCTGCGCGGCAAGTGCCGGATTCCGATTCGCCGCGATAAGCACGCCGGCGCCGTCATAGAGGCCGACGCTTGAGTTCTTGTCCTTTGCCGCGGCACTAACGCAATTCTGAATGGCCGCATCCAGATCGGACCACTGCTGGCGTTTACGGTAAAAGTCGGCGAGTACGGTCCAATAGTCAGCCGGCTCACTGGCTACAGTCGCTGCCTGGCGATACTCATTCTCAGCCGTGGTGTAATCCTTTTGGGCCATGGCGATATCGCCGCGCAATTCCTGGGCCCTGGCCGAGTCAACTTTGTCGAGTTGCACGGCGATCGCCTGCGCCTTGTCCGTTCCGCCACCCGCGATGCCGGGAGCCTGGGCATAGTAATCGCCGAGGTCCGACATCGCCGGGCCATTCTTGGGATTGAGCTTTACCGCAGCTTGCATTTCAGACAGCGAATGCTTGGCAATCCCGTATGCTGAAAGGAAACTCGCATGGCTGGCCTGTTGGCCCAGAACGCGCCCCAGCCACATGTGGTAATCCGAATTCTGGCCGTCAAGAGTGACCGCCTGCTGGCACTCCGCAGCAGCTTGCGACCATTGCTGGAGCGTAAATCGAACCCTGCAAAGGATGTTTTGCGCCTCGGCGGCTCCATCGCCAGTGGTGGGCAGCGGCGCGAGCAGCGCGATCGCTTGGTCGGCCTCGCCGGCCTGCAAATCCTTATTGGCCTGGGAGAGCGTCGCAGTGGAAATTTGCGCGTACACCGGTTTCACGCCAGCCCACGTCACGGACGCCAGCGCGAAAATGCACACCATCGCAGGTGAGCGCATCACCGTTGTTCCTTGATCGGTACGCCCTCCTGCAAGGGCTGCCCGTTCGTTGTGCCGATGGCGACCACGTCGCCTTCTTCAAGCCCAGAAAGGATGGGCACTTGGGTCAGGTTTGGGGATCCGATCGTGATCGGAACGCGCACCAATTCGCCGTTCTCGACCTTGAACGCGAAATACTTCCCATTCTGTTCGTGGAGGGCCTCGCGCGGCATGCTCAGAGTGTCGGGCTGGCTTGAAGTCGTGACGGTTAGAGTGACATTGGTGTCGGGCAAAAGTCCGTCTGACGATCCATCGAAGTCGATGAGCACCTCACCCACATTGCGCGTGGTGTAGGTGACCACATCGGAAGGAAGGCGCACAATGTGCCCGTGCCATTCGCTGTCCGGCTTCGCGGCCCAGCGAATCACAACCTGCTGTCCAATTGCCAATCGTCCCAGGTCAGGCTCGTCGAAATAGCCGCGGACGCGCTCGTGGTGCAGATCGGCAATCTGGAGGAGCAGGTTGCCGGCTGCGGAGAATTCCGAAGGCGTTGCATCCATGCTGTAGATAGTTCCTGCGATGGGAGCGCGGATTACGGTCTGCGATTCGATGTGTTGCGCGGCGTTCAGAGCCGCTTGCGCATCGGCCAGCGCTGCCCGGGCGCGCGCCACATCATCCGGCGAAAAACGATGATGCGCGCTCTGTTCGGCGGCGTTCAGGCTTGCCTGGGCCGTATCCAACCGTGAACGCGCCGCAGTCACCTCGCCAGGCGCAGCAGCCCCCGCCGCAACCAATTTGGTGAGCGCATCCAGATCGCGCTGGGCTTGATCGCGGGTGAGGCGGTCCTGCTCGATTTCTGAAGCGGAAGCCTGACGCTCCGCCTGAGTTCCATTGTGAGTGACCGCGTCCAGATTTGCCTCGGCCGATCGCACCGCGCTTTCAGCGGTGGCCACCTGCGCCTTCGCCGCCACATCGTCCATCGTAACGAGCAGCTTGCCCGCAGGCACCGTGTCGCCCTCCTGGGCGTACACGGCTTTTACCGTGGTGGCAATCGGACTGTAAAACTGGTAATTCACTGTGGGCTCGACGCGGCCATCCGTGCTTACGGTGTTGACCAGCATCGCGTGTTCCACGGCCGCCACGCGCACTGGCAGGCGCTCGCGCAGAAAGTAGCGCGCCATGAA
>JBEKWT010000206.1:0-5865 GCA_049512795.1 Occallatibacter sp. | reverse complement strand
ATGCGAAGTGGATGGATGGCGGCGGTAGCGGCGCTGGTTTGCCTGGGCGTGGCGGGGTGCGGGAACAACGTGAAGGGGCACAGCTACGCGGCAGCCGATGGTTCGGTGACGATCGCGTTTCAGCCGGGCGGGGCGGCGGCCGTGACGATGGGTCCGATCCCAGCCACCTGCACGTATACGCAAAGCGGTAAGCAGGTCAACCTGACTTGCGGGGGGCAGACGGAAATCCTGACGGTGAACAGCGACGGGTCGTTGGACGGGCCGCCGGAAACGATCGGGCATTTGGCGAAGGTGAAGTGAGAGAGCAGGGACGAAGGGACCAAGGGAACAAGGAAGCGAAGATAGCGGAGATAGCGGGGCTGGCGGAGTTAGAAAACAGGCCAGCCGGCAGGCGAGCAACGGAGCAATTAAGCTGGTGGCCGGCCAGTTGGCGAGTTGGAAGCGGGCTGTTCAAAGTAGATTCAAGGTGACCCGGGCAATGCGGCGAGAAATTGACGCGCGGGTCTTATAGAACGCTTTACTTTAGGCGAGGATAGATGCTAATTTGATCAGCATCCCCGCCCCCGGAAGACAAGGAGAACGACTATGTTTTGTCCACGCTGCGGTGTAGAGAATACAGCAGAGAACAAGTTTTGCAAGAGTTGTGGAGCGACGCTGGGAGCAGCGAGTGGCGCACAGCCCGCGGCAGCGGCTCCGCCGGCTGCGCCAGCACAGGCTGCGCAGTGGCAAGCGCCGGCCCCGCCGCCTCCGCAGCCGGCACCGATGCCGCCGCAAGGACCTCCGCCGGGGATGGTGCCGATGGTGTACCAGGCATACCCGGGAGGGCCGCAGCAGGTGTATTACGTGCCGGCGGCGCAAGCGCACCCGCAGCACCTTCAGTCGGGGTTTATGGATGGATTGCGGTCGAAGATTCGGATGCTTTCTTCGACCGACGCGCTGGAGGGTTTCAGCCTGAAGGAGATGTTCAAGCAGGTGTTCAAGCGGCACGGTGTCGATGTGGTGGAAGAGTACATCATGGTGGGGACAAGCAGGACCACGCCGCCGCTGGAACAGGTGGAGACCGGGTGGCCGAATCCGTGGATGTTCTTCCGCTTGCTGGGAATCCTGGGGATCGCGTTTGTCGGTCTGGCAGTTTTGTTCCACTTCACGATGAATGAGAAAACCGTGCCGGCGATCCTGTTTCTGGGAGCTTTCGCGGTGCCGCTTTCGACGCTGGTGCTGATTTTCGAAATGAACACGCCGCGAAATGTTTCGCTGGTGATGGTGGGGAAGCTGTTTATCGTGGGTGGCTTGACCGGATTATGCACGGCGATGCTGGCCTATATGGTCCCGATTTGCGGAAACATTCCGGGAATCGTGGAGGAATCGGCGAAGCTGCTTGCCGTGCTTCTGGTGGTGCGAACCGTCCGCTACAAATACGAGTTGAACGGAATTCTTTTTGGGGCGACGGTAGGAGCGGGATTTGCGTGCTTTGAAACGTGCGGCTACGGATTCGACGCTATCCTGTCGACCCTGACGCAGGTCATCCAGGCCGGGAATGTCGCCAATGGATTGCCAACGGCGCAGGGAATCGCTCTAGCGGTCGAGAACATGATGGCAAACCTGGTGCTGCGCGGTGTTGAGTCGCCGCTGGGCCACGTGGCGTGGACGGCGATAGCAGCGGGCGCGTTCTGGCGCGTGAAGGGTGACAAGCCGACGAGCCCGGCGATGCTGCTGGACACGCGCTTCCTGAAAGCGTTCGCGATTCCGGTGCTGATGCATACGGTTTGGGATCTGTCGATCCTTTTCCCGAACATCCCAACGATTTTTGGGGCTTTCATCCTGCCCGCTGTGACGGGGTTGATCACGTGGTATGTGCTGTTCGGGCTGGTGCAGCAAGGGTTGAAGCAGGTGAAGGACGAGCAGGTGGCGCATCTGCAGAGCACACTGGCGACGGTAGAGGCTACGCTGGGGCTGGGAACGTACAGGCAACCGATGGCTCCGGCGCCGGTGGGCACAGTGCCGGTGGGGTAAAGACAGGGTTCAGGTGTCAGGTTTCAGGTGTCAGGGCTTGAGAAAAACAGGGACCAGGTAACGACACTGGAGGAGGAAGAGAACGTATGGCGGCATTCTGCAGCAAGTGTGGAACGCAGTTGGAAGGCAATGAGCGCTTCTGCGTGAAGTGCGGAAACGATGTGACAGCGGCAGCTCCGGCGTCAGCGCCGGCCCCGGTTGCGGCAGCACCGCCGCCTCGGGTAGCACAGCCGATGGCGCCACCTCCCGTTGGGTATGCTGCGCCTCCTCCGCAAGGCTATGGAGCGCCTCCTCCTCCGGGCTATGGAGCGCCGGGCCCGATTCCGGTGATGGGCGTGCCTCCCGCGGCACCGCAGAAGAAAAACAGCATGATGTGGGTAGTGATTGTGATCGCACTTGCGGCCGGTGGATGGTATTACTACCACAATCAGCAGCAGCAAGCGCAAGCGCCGGCAAACAATCCGACGCTGCCTGCGCCCGCGCCGACGCAGCCGGCAGGCACGCCGCCGCAGCCGGCAACACCGGCGCAGCCGGGAGGTCCTGGGCCAGGTGGGCCGAACGCGGCGCTGGTGCAGGCTCAGCAGTGGAGCAGCCAGGAGCAGCCGGCCAATGGCTATGTCCAGGTGCAGAACGGGAAATGGGTGAACGGGTCGACTGTCTCCATTCAGACGGCGGTGCTGGAGTGCGACCAGTACGATGCGAACCAAGCGGTTCTGGCGCAGAATCAAACCAATTTGACCCTGAGCAACCCACCCCTTGTCGCAGGGAACAACGCTACCTTCCCCGCGTTCAACGCGGGACAGGTTGTGCAGGGCGTGAACACGGTGAACTGCGGCATTGTGTCGGTGACCCCAGCCCAATGAGGAGTGCGGCGGGACGATGCGCCTGGCAGCGCGGCGAAGTTCCGCTGCGCTTGCGAGGCGATGGCGCGGTCGAATAGGGTGCCATGACGAAGCCGGCGCGCGAGGCGGAGCGGAGTCCGATGGCGCGGCTGACGGGCGCGGTCTATCTCGCCTATTTTGCGACGACGATCATCACGACGATCGTTCAGAGTCGCGTACCCGAATTCGTTGGGAAAACAGGCAACCTGCTGGCGTTCGTGCTGTATGCGATCACTTCGCTGCTCTTTTACGACCTGTTCAAGCCGGTGGACAGGAAGCTCTCGCTTGTAGCTGCGCTGGTGAGCCTTGCGGGATGCGTGGTTGGGTCGCTCGACGTCTTCCATCTACCCACCTACCACATGGATTCACTGTTCTTCTTCGGGCCGTATTGCCTGCTGCTCGGAATTCTCATGCTGGGGTCGAAATTCCTGCCGCGGATTCTGGGCGCGTTGATGGTGCTGGCAGGGTTGGGATGGCTCGCGTTCCTCATTCCTCAAGTCGCGAAGCGCATCGGGACGGGCATTGAAGTGCTGGGCGTGGCGGCGGAGGGATTGCTGATGCTGTGGCTGCTGGTGATGGGGGTCAACGTGCAGAAGTGGCAGAAGCAGGCGCGGGCGGCGGCGAAGGCCGGCGGGTAGCGTTAGGCAGATTCCGGTCTCTTCCTAAGAATCGTGTGAATTGTTTCCGGCGGGGGGCGGATTTTGAGCGGCTCCGCTGACGGAGACCTGCGCGCGGGATTTGCGATAGACGTTGGCGACGGCGAGGGTCCAGAGAGGGACAAGGTCAACACCGGGGATGAGCTTGGCGGCGAAGGAGGGCAGGAACTCCCAGTGCCAGCCGAGGAGGTAGGTGAGCAGGCCGCCGACACAGAAGTCAAGGATGTCGTCGACGGGAGATTCGGCGCCCTCAATGACCCAGGGGAAGACGGCGATCTGGAGGACGTCGGCGACGATGGCCACGATCATGGCGATGCGCAGACGCGGACCGGCGGAGATTTTGACGGATTCGCGATTGAGGTCAGTGGGCGGAGGCATGGCGCACACAATTAGGGTAGCGCGTAAAGACAGGGAGTGGGGAGTAGGGGATAGGGATCAGGGAACAGGGACAAGGGAACGCAACAAGGCCGCCGCGGCGATGGCGGAGGCGCAGGTTGAGCGGTGCATCTTCAGTTCGCTCCGGGCGCGCTCCATCTCGACAAGGTCATAGGCCGCGAGCTCCGGGCTGACGCGACGGAATGTCTCGGAACAAGCAGTGCGGTATTCGCAGTGCCTGCTCTCAAGAGCACATTCGAGATAGGAGCACTTTGAGCAGGCCAAAATTTCCCCTTCCGGCCCTTCAGCCGGAAAACCAGCGGTTGAAAATCTCTTCGCTTTAATGTGCCGGAATCTGACGCTCGGCTTACTGCGCCGGAACCTGGCGTTCGGCTTACTGCGCCGGAATCTGACGCTCTGCTTACTGCGCCGGAATCTGACGCTCGGCTTACTGCGCCAGGATCTGGCGTTCGGCGCGGAACCAGTCCTGAAGGTCGTGGCCGGGTTCGCTGCCACGCTTTTCAAAGTTCTCAAAGGCCAGCTCTCTGATCTGGCGTTGCGAGGCGGAGGCGTGCGGTTCAGAAGCGGCGACGATGGGAGACTTGGCGGGAGAGGTTTTCGGAGCGACAACGACAACTTTGTTCAGCTTGGGCTGCTTTTGAACTTTTGAAACGATCATATAGAACCCTCGATGCGAATCGTGGGCTAAGAGGAAGGGTACTTCAGATGAACTGCCTAGTTCAGAGGACCTGAATGGGGAGGACGATGCTCACTCCATCTCTCACACTACACTCTTTGGTAACGTGCCGCACAATTGATTCGTGAATGTTCCGATTTGGACTTGAGTTGGTCAGAATTCGCAGCTCCGGCGCAGCGCCTGGATTTGGATTTATGAAGCGATTATGCGCGAGGCGGGCGAAATGATCGGCAGAGTTGGGGTTTTTATTTGGGTCGCGTTTTCAGTTGGTTGCGCGGGTTTTCGCGGAGGAGGCGCTTGACAGCAGCGGTTGAGCGAGTCAGTGAGTCTGCGAGCCAGCGAGTCGGCGGGGCGGAAATCTCGCGGGCAGTGGACCGTGGACATGGAGGGGCCGGCGCGTTTGCAGTAGAAATCTACTGCATTTGCAGTAGAAATTTACTGCAATACGACGAGCGGGGTTTGTGCGGGGTTTTTTTCGCCCCTACGGGGCTGGAGACAAAGGGGCCGGGCTTTGCCGGAAGCTTTCGCAGTGAGTTAACAAGAATAATATCAATCAGTTAGAAAAACTCTCAGTTTTGGGGCTTGCATTAAGATATATCTTGCGATATAGTTTGAGACATATTTTGGACAGGAGGTTCAAAATGATGTTTGGAAGAGAAGTATTTGAGCATGCAGGTCACGGCGGTTGCGGTGGCCGGAGATTTGAGGGACGCGAGGAGTCTTGCGGTCCAGAAGAGCGGGCGGGACGGCGATTCGCATGGTTTCGCGGAGGATTCGAGATGCCGGGAGGATTCGGCGGGCGTCATGGAGGGTTCGGGCACGGTTTCGGCCGCGAGTTCGGGCGGGGATTCGGCGAGGGGCGGGAGCGGATGTTCGACGCCGGAGAGATCAGGCTGGTGATTCTGCGGCTGCTTTCGGCTGAGCCGAGCTACGGCTACCAACTGATCAAGACGATGGAAGCCCGGCTGGGCGGCGGCTATACGCCGAGCGCCGGCGTGGTGTATCCCACGCTGACGATGCTTGAGGAGGAGGGCCTGATTGCGGCCACGCTGACCGATGGCAAGAAGGTGTACAGCGTGACGGAGGAGGGGCTGAAGTATCTCGAAGCCAATAAGGAGCGTGTGGGCCAGCTTTTCGAGCGGCTTGAGGAGACGGGGCGCGGGTTCAAACGCGGGCGGTCGCCGGAGCTGATGAAGGCGTTCATGGATTTGCGAGGGGCTGTGATGTCGAAGATGTGGCGGAG
>JBEKWT010000205.1:0-5891 GCA_049512795.1 Occallatibacter sp. | reverse complement strand
AGTGGAGCTTGCCGTCGGCGATGTGAAACCGGTCGACGGTGTAGAAGGTCTTAAGAATCTCTTCATCGGAGCGCAGTCCGAGAGCGCGCAGGAAGATGGTGCCCAGGAACTTGCGCTTGCGATCGATGCGCACATAGAGCGTGTTCTTCTGGTCGTATTCGAACTCCACCCAGGAGCCGCGATAGGGAATGATCTTGCCGAGGAAGTAGGTGCGGTTGTTCGCCGTCTCAAAAAAGACGCCGGGCGAGCGGTGCAACTGCGAAACAATCACGCGCTCGGTGCCGTTCACGATAAAGGTTCCATTCGGCGTCATCAGCGGAATATCGCCGAAAAACACCTCCTGCTCCTTGATATCCTTGATGGACTTGTTGCCGGTCTCCGCGTCCTTTTCATAGATCGTCAGGCGCACCGTCACCTTCAACGGGGCGGAGAAGGTCATGCCCCGCTCCTCGCACTCCTGCTGGTCGTACTTCAACTGCAGGCTCACCGGATCGCCGCATTTGTTGCAGAAGTCGGGCGTGTTTTTGTTGTACGTTCCGCACTTCTGGCAAAGCACATCGCCGGGAAGGAACGGATCGGTAATCACCATCGCCCCGCAATGCACGCAGGCCGTGCGCAGGTGGTGCAGCCCCTTCAGGTGCCCGCACTTGCACTCCCAGTTGCCGATGGAGAAGTCGACAAAGTCCAGTTGCGAGATGCCGCGAAAGTCCATGATCGGGAATACCGACACAAACACGGACTGCAGTCCCGAGTCGTCGCGCTCGTTGGGCAGCTTGTCCATCTGCAGGAACCGCTCGTAGCTGCGGCGCTGCACTTCAATCAGGTTGGGAATCTGGGTGGCAGTTGGAATTTTTGAAAAGTCGAGCCGGCTGCGAATCGCGCGCATCTCGTTGGGCATGTTCACTCCTGAGCCTCGTCGCTCCGGCGCCGTACACGCGCCGGGCCGGCGCCCGAGTCTCATTGGCGCCGGCTTGTTACCGCAAGAAGTCGAAAATACGTAGGAGCGGGGCCATGATTCCCCGCTCGTCTGCTGGCGGCAAGCGGGAATGAATTCCCGTTGCCGGAAAAGAACCCGGATCAGGCGGGTTCTGTGAGAGCTCGGTCAAAAACGCTTGGTGAACCTTGCGCGCGTCGGGCATGTGCGCTAGACTGCGCACAATTGGAAGATGCGAGCACAACGGCTGTACCCGAAATTACGGGAGAAACCGTAAAGGGAAGTTGTGCGCGTAAGGCTGCCGGAGTTTAAGGAATTCCCTCGACAGCACCCTGGGAAGACACGAAAAGCCCGTAAGGACGCAGTGCCTCACGAGCGCAGCTCAACGCCTGTGCTCCCTATCGAATTTTCTTCCATTGCCCTCGCCGATCGCAAAATCCCGCATCCGCCGCGAATTGCCAGCTGCCCGACCATCGTCAGCGGCCACCCCGCCTGAACTCGGGTTGACCATTGACCCAAAAGAACTTAAGTCCAACGTCCGCCCTCAAAGATCGATGTCCCTGAGTCGAAGACGCTTGCGTGAACGCCACGCTCCGCAGTTCGCGCCACCCTGCCGCTTCGCCCTGTAGATACGCGGGACGAAACCGCCAAGACGCGCACCCTCTATCTTAGCGCGTCCCGGCGGCGCATGCAAGTCCCCTTCCGTTTTACTCGCCCCGTTTACTTGACCTCGACCGTGGCGACGCCCTCAAACTTCTTCTTGATGGCCTCCGCCTCGTCCTTGGTCGCGTTTTCTTTGATCGCCTTCGGAGCGCCGTCCACCAGGTCCTTGGCTTCCTTCAGACCCAGTGACGTGACCTCGCGTACCGCCTTGATGGTGTTGATTTTATTGGCGCCCGCGTCCTTCAGGATGACCTGAAATTCGGTCTTCTCCTCGACCGCCGGAGCTGCTCCGCCCGCCGCCGCGCCGCCGGCAACCATCACCGGAGCTGCTGCCGCCGCCGAAACGCCAAGCCTCTCTTCCAGCTTCTTCACCAAAGCTGCCGCTTCCAGCAAGCTCAGGCTTACGATTTGTTCTTCCAACTGCGCAATATCCGCCATGTCCCTCTCCATTCAAACGTTGAATTTGCGGCCGAGCCAAAACTCTCGTCCAAAACGCTGCCCCACGCAGTGGGAAAGTTTCCGATGCGCCAGACCCGCGCACTTTCCTGTCTGCTCCCAGCCAAAACCTGTAGAACTATTGGGTGCCCCACCCTTTCCGCGTTTTTTGCGGAAAGGGTGGGAGACCAAACCTTAGGCCGCAGCTTCAGCTGCCGCCGCAAACTTTTCCTTCTCCACTCCCTGGCCAATCACCACCGCCAAATCCCGGCCGGTAGCATTGATGACCGTCGCCAGCCGTTGTGCCGGCGAATTGATCAGGAAGAGCAGCTTCGAGAAGATCTCTTCCTTGCCCGGCATGGTTGCCAGCGCCTTCACGTCATCCACGCTCAGCAGCTTGCCGTCCACGATGCCCAGCTTGAAATGGAACTCCGCAGCATTTTCGCCAGCCCACTTGGCAAACACCTTGGCCAGCGCCACGGGATCGCCCGCGGTAAACGCCACCGAGTTCACGCCCTTCAGGCCCTTCAGCGCCTCTTCAACCTGCGTCCCCGAGCCGGAAATCGCGGCCAGCTTGTTCTTCACCACGCGATACTTGCCGCCCGCTTCGCGAATCACCTTGCGCAGCTCGTAATCCTTGGCCACGGTCAGCTTGCTGAACGTTCCCACAATCGCGGTCGTCGACGAAGCCAGCTCCGTTGCCAGCACCTTCACCTTCTCCGCCTTTTTCGCTTTCGAAATCGCCATCTTCCCGCTCCCTGCCTTTACTTCTTCACCGCCGCATCCGCCACAGCCGAATCCAGCGGAACGCCCGGTCCCATGGTCGAGCTCAGCGTAACGCTCTTGATGTATCTGCCCTTCGCCGCCGAAGGCTTCGCGCGCACGATCGATGTAATCACCGTAGTCGCGTTGTCGATCAGCTTTTGCGGCTCAAAACTCAGCTTGCCCACGGGCACGTGCACCAGGCTGGTCTTGTCGGCGCGAAACTCCACCTTGCCCGCCTTGATCTCCTTCACCGCCGCGGCCACGTCCATGGTCACGGTCCCGGTCTTGGGATTCGGCATTAGCCCCTTCGGACCCAGCACCTTGCCCAGCCGGCCCACAACCTTCATCATGTCCGGCGTCGCAATCAGCGCATCGAAGGCGGTCCAGTTTTCTTTCTGGATCTTCTCCACCATCTCCTCGCCGCCCACAAAATCCGCGCCGGCCTCGGTAGCTTCCTTTTGCCTGTCGCCGGTCGCGATCACGGCCACAGTCTTGGTTTTGCCCAACCCATGCGGCAGCACAACAGTGCCGCGAACCATCTGGTCGGCATGGCGCGTATCCACGCCCAGACGCATCGTCAGATCGACGGTCTCGTCGAACTTTGCATACTTCACTTGCTTCAGGAGACTGACTGCTTCAGGCAGCGGATACGCCGGCTTGTTCACAGCGGCGCGCGCCTTCGCAATATTCTTTCCAGCGGACATGCTTCCCTCGTCTCCCACCGCTTTTGCCAGCCCGCCCGTGGCGGGAACCCTTCATCCAGTGGCCGCAGCCTTCCAAAACTCTGCCACCCCGCAGGGGTCCAAAAGCCGTGGTGCAATTGACAGCGCAGGGATTCCCCCCGCGCTTACCCATTTATGGTAGCGAATTGGCCGCGGAAATGCAAACGGCCTAAAGGACTTGGGACCGCCAACCTCCCCCAAGGTCGGCGATCCCCAGGCGCTTCCCTATTGCTCTAAGCGCCCAACTTTACTTCAAGGCTCTTCACTTCAATCTTCGATTCGAGGCAAGTGACGTCTCCAGCAGCCCAGCAAACGGTAACTCGCTCACGCTCAAATACAGCTTTGGCTTCAGCGACCGCGGAACCCCGCCCACAAAATCGGGCTGCGGCGTTGTTTTACCGTCCTTCAATCGAAAGAACTCCGATGAGCTCTCGTAGAACACGCCTCCCAGCACGGTTCCTTCCTCGCGGTGCCCCCACCCCAGCGCGGTGCGGATCTCGAAGCTGACAGATTCCAGCTGGCCTCCTTCATCGAAGCAATACCTTGTGTTGATCTGAAAATCTTGTCCAGGCTCCTCGATAATCACGGAAGGCGTTCCATGCTTGTGTTGCCAGAATCGCGCGGACATTCCGCGGGCGGGGCTCGGTCCGGGAATCGCGTCGAGGCTCTGATACTCCTGCCAGTCACTCTGATCGCCGGTCGTTGCAAAAGTTCGGGCTTTCGTCGGCGCTTTCACTTTCAGGCTGCATGCCTGCGCAGCGATTGCGATCGGCGAAAATCCGATCGCCAGAACGGAGAGAACCAAGGCAAGAGAGGCTTTGCGAAGCCGCATCGATCTCATAAGCCGCATCTTGTCATGCGGCCTCAAGGAGATAAATACAACCCGCGTTGCAACGCTCGCTCACCCACCGGCGCCTATCTGCGCGCCGTTGGTCACCCATCTTCCGAACCTCTGGTAACAACCCTTGGTAATGGCCCCAAAAATACCTTCGATATCCTTTGTTTCTTCCCGACGCCGTGGCCGCTATTCCCCGCCGGCGCGCTGTAGCCTTGTTCCTGCCGTGCTCCAAGTTGCGACCGGCTTAATCTCTTCGGCGACTTGAATCTCGCATCGTTAACCGCGCGTCGCCCGAACGATACACTAGACTCAGGAACCTTCTCGCCGGAATCGACGCCTTGCACCCCTTTCTCGCCCATCTCAATCCCGAGCAACGCGCGGCCGTCGAGGCCCCGGAGGGTCCGCTGCTCATCCTCGCCGGCGCCGGTTCCGGCAAGACACGCGTCATCACCCATCGCATCGCCTGGCTCGTCCAGGAAAAGAACGTCGCGCCCGACTCCATCCTCGCCGTTACTTTCACCAACAAGGCCGCAGGCGAAATGGCCGAGCGCGTTAATGAGTTGCTGGGCCACACCACGCTCGCCAAGCCCTTGATCTCCACTTTTCACTCCTTTTGCGTGCGCATCCTTCGCCGCGACGTCGAAGCCCTGAAAGTCGGCGGCAAGGGCCTCACCCGTTCGTTTACGATCTTCGACGAGAACGATCAATCGGCGCTGGTCAAGCAGATCATGAAGCGCATGGGGCTCGACACCAAACAGCTCACCCCCCGCAACGTGCTCAGCCGCATATCCTGGGCCAAAAACCACATGGTCGATCCGCAGGATTACTTCCTCGGCTCCAAAGACCCCTCCAGCGAGCGCGTCGCCCACATCTTTAAGGCCTACCAGGACGAACTGCGCAAGAACAACGCCATGGACTTCGACGACCTTCTGCTTGAAGCCGTGCGTCTGCTCAAATCCTCAGCCGAGGTCCGCGAGCGCTACCAGCGCCGCTATCAATATGTATTGGTCGACGAGTACCAGGACACCAACCGCCCTCAGTACGAGCTCATGAAGCTCCTCGCCGGCGAGCACAAAAACGTCTGCGCGGTCGGCGACGAGGATCAGAGCATCTATTCGTGGCGCGGCGCCGACATCCGCAACATCCTCGAGTTCGAGAAAGACTTTCCCAACGCCCGCATCGTCCGCCTCGAACAGAACTACCGCTCCACGCAGATCATTCTTGAAGCTGCCGGCGCGGTCGTGGCCAACAACATTCGCCGCAAGGGCAAGAAGCTCTGGACCGAGCGCCAGGGCGGCTCGCTCATCGGCTACTACGAAGCCCCAGACGGCGAAAACGAGGCTCTCTTCATCGCCGACAAAATCCAGGCGTTCCTCCGTCAGGCACAAGACTCCTCCGAAACCCGAAACGGCGGAGCCGCGGTTCTCTACCGCACCAACTCGCAGTCGCGTCTCGTTGAAGAAGCTCTGCGCCGCTACAACATCGGCTACACCATGGTCGGCGGCTTCAGCTTTTACGAGCGCGCCGAGATCAA
>JBEKWT010000204.1:0-5905 GCA_049512795.1 Occallatibacter sp. | reverse complement strand
ACAAACCCAGCGAATGCAAGCAGCGCAATCACCCAGCATCCCGCCAAGCATTCGCCCGCAAATTGCGCACGTGAGGGGTGGTTCCGCTCCCCAATGAAGTCTGAAATCCTCATAGCTTACAAGGCTTTCCGATTCGGAATGCATGTAGGAAGACGATACCTAGAGGGACATCAATAAAACATAAATAAGTTACAAAGAAATAGCGGGGATGAGTCGTGGATCCATTTCCGATCCAGTTCCCCTTCCCCGCCCTTGTGCTGGGTAACGCCTTTGCAGCGTATTAATTACTTGGCGCTCGCTGAAAGGTTCTCATAGTGCGCGGCTTGGTCGCTCATCTGCTGGGCTTCGTACGTGAAGTACTCGTAACGGTTTCGTGACGAGTCCGCCGGCCGGGGATACTTCTGGTAGCTCGCGGCAGTGACCTGGCTACGGCGATCCCACTCCTGCTTCTCTGCCTGTGCCTTCTCTTCAAAGACCAGCTGGCGCGCGTGAAAATAGCTCGCCAGCATGTGGTACTGTTCGACGGTGTGCGCACTGCGAAGCATCTGCTGAGCCTGGGCATCACTGATGCCCGCGTTCATAGAATTCTGCCCCCGTGCGAGACCCGCGGTAATCGCAATTGCCGCTATCGCTGCTAGGACCTGCATCTTGTGAGTCATGGGGTTTCCTCCTTCATTTAGAGGATGGGGCTTAAAACGTGAATGAAGCATGAAGATTTCGCTCGATTTGTATAAGAAGCCCCGTATTCTATGAGGTCCTTATGACTTTCGTTAGGCGCCGCTGCCCCAACCTTAGTCGCTGCCCTGCGGAGCACAAGGATGCGGCCAATAAACAAATGCAGGCCGCGTTCGTCTGTTGCGACCCACGTTCAAATAACTCAAGCCGCTGAAGGCCGCTGAGGGAGCCTAATGCGGCTATTCGGTTGTTCGCGCCTCGGCTACAAAGGCGAGAAACCGGCGTGCCAGCTCATGAATCCGGTGATCCTGGCGCCTCTGCACGGCATCTCTCGGCAATAACTCCACGCCAACACCGATGGAGCTGGCCCCGGCCCTAATGAAGTTCGTCGCGTTCTGCTGGTTAACACCGCCGGCGGCGATGAGCTTCACTTGAGGCAAGGGAACCTTCAGCGAGCGGATGTACATATCTCCGCCTACTGGGGCAGTTGGATATATCTTCACAAAATCTGCGCCCGACTTCCACGCGGCGATTACTTCAGTGGGCGTGAGCGCACCTGGAATGGCGACGACATCCCTTTTGAGTGCGGACTCGATGACCTCGGGAACAAAGCCCGTACTGGTAAGGAATGTGGCTCCTGCGTCAAGGCAGCGCTCAGCGGTGCCTTTATCCAGCACTGTTCCCGCGCCAACAATCATGTCTGGAAAGCTCTGCGCCAGCTTGCGAATGACTTCGATCGCGTCAGGAACGGTCATTGTGATCTCCGCTACGGGAATGCCGGCATGGTATAAGGTTTCGGCAGCATAAAGCGCCTGATCTGCTGTTTTGACGCGGATGCCCGGAAAAATGCCTATCTCTTCGATGCGGGTGCTCACTGCTTTCCGATCCATCAAACCCATTTGACCTCCCCGGGAGTTTAGATGCCCTGTTCTTCTAAGCATGAGCGATGCACATAGCCGTTGAGCAAAAAACCTCTTATGGGATCGTCTCACGTCCAACGGCGAGATTCAGCTGGCCGACAGCCGTTAGATAGGACCCGATCAGCTGCGCATAAGCCAACTGCACCTGGCGGAAGTCGCTTTGTGCGTTGAGAAAGTCCATCAACGAAGCGCCGCCGTGCTGGTAGGCGTAGGTGACTGTATCCCGGACGCGCAGCGCCTGGTCGTTGTATTTCGCCTTGTATGGCTTGAGCAGGGCGACGTTACTGCGCACCAACTCATAGGCCGTGTCCACATCGCTGAAGACCTGAGCCCTCGTGGCCTCGCTGGCCTGCTGGGCGCGGTCGATGTCGATCAGCGTGCGTTTCTTCTCGCCCTGGTTCTTATCGAAAATGCGCAACGGAATGCTGACGCTCACGCCGATTGTCTCGGGGCCGTTGGGGTTGTTGGTTGACGAGTTATTCGTGAACCAGGCGGCATAGGTGGGGTCCGTCGAGCCGTTGGAGATTGCGAGCTTGTGGTTGGTGTCGGATTGCTGGATCGTCTGTAGCGCGGCCTGAAGGTCGGGCCGCGCCGCCAAAGCGGCGTCGTGGTAGGTTTCCAAAGGCTGTAGATTGTCGCTGAAATCGAATGGACCCGTCACGTCAAACTGATCCACAGGAGTGCGATCGTCGAGCATCTGCAGTAACTGAATCTTTGCTGTGCGTAGATTGACGATCGCGATCTCGATCTCCGACTCGTATTGCACGCGCTGCAGCTCAATGCGGTCCAGATCGATCTGGCCGATGGCGCCGGCGTTGAAGCTTGCGCGGCTAATGTCGATGATCTTGTCGTAATAATCGAGGTCGGCCTTGGCCAGATCGAGTATGAATTTAGCTTGCAGTGTTCCCACGAACGCCGCGCGCAGAGCAAAGATCATGTTGCGATCGAGGTCCTCGTGCTCCGATTGCGTGATGCGCGTGCCCTCCTGCGCGCTCTCCAGGCGCAGTTCGCGCTTGTGATCGCGCTCGTGAAGGTAACTGAAATTAGGCTGTTCCGTAGTGCCTTTGAAGGGAGTCCAGACTCCATTGTGCGGCGCGGCCTGCGTGCCGTCGGCCGTTAAGGTGAACTGTGGATTGGGGCGGAGAAAAGCTGTGATCTCTTCGGCCTTCATCTCGTCAACGTTGTCGGCATCGGCCTTGAGCGCGGGGTTAGTTGCTTCAAACTTCGCCTTCACCTGATCCCAGGTGAGGGCTTGCTGCCCGTGCGCCTGCGTCAGAAACAGAGCCAGGCCAAATGCGCAGACCTTTGCGCAGACGATCCCGCGCTTCGTATAGCGCGAATTCACGCGATGAGCTGTGCGCTTAGTGTTCAAAGGATCCCTCCGCTTCCGGTTCCGGCAGCGTGTCACCCTCTCGCGCGAACCAGACATACAACGTGGGCAGCAGAAAAACGCTCATCGCGAGGGCCGTCATAAGTCCCCCGACAATGACAATGGCAAATGGTCGCTGCGTGTCGGAACCGATGGCGTGGGACGTGGCCGCCGGAAGAAGTCCCAGGGTAGCTACCAGCATCGTCATCATGATCGGCCGCAGGCGCAAGACCGCACCCTCGACAGCAGCATCCGCAACGGTATAACCACGAGCTCTCAATTGGTTGATGTATTCAAGCATGATGACGCCCGTCTGAACCGAGACGCCGAACAGCGCCAGGAAGCCGACCCCGGAAGATACGCTGAAGTATGTGCCTGTCACAAGGAGAGCGAGCAGGCCTCCAATGGGGGCCATGGCCACGTTGGCGAGAATGAGCAGCGCCCATTTGAAGGAACGAAACATGGCATAGAGAATGATGAAGATCAAAAAGACCGTCAGAGGCACGATGAAGGCCAACCGTTTTTCAGCTCGCGTTTCGCTATCGTATTCTCCCGACCACTCGAGGTGATAGCCGCGCGGTAACTGCACGTTCCTGGCGATCTTGTCGATGGCTTCCTTAACCGTGGTGCCCAGATCGCGCCCGCGAACTTCAAAGCGGATGGCCACATAGCGGGAGCCGTCTTCCCGGTAAATGTCGTAGGCGTCATCGCGAATCTGGGCTTTGGTCAACTGAGCCAGCGAAACGCGCTCACCCGAGGGAGAGAGCAATCGAATATTCTGGATAGCCTCCTTGGTATCGCGATACGGTTTCTGATAGCGCACGACCACGTTGTAGACTGCCTCTCCCTGCAATACCTGACTGACAGGATTACCGCCGACAGCGGTCTGAATCGCATCTTGAATGTCGGCCACATTGATGCCGAAGCGCGCAGCCGCCTGACGGTCAACGGTGAGATCGATATTCGGCTGGCCGGAATCGCGTTGAATTCCCAAATCCTTGATCCCGTCGATATTGGCCATCACATCTTTGATCTGCTCGCCCTTATCTTCGAGAACATCCAGATCAGGCCCGTACAACTTGGCACACAGTCCGCCTTTCGTGCCGGTCATCGTTTCATCCACGTTGTCCTCAATGGGCTGGGAGAAATTCCAGAAAGCCCCTGGGTGTTTCTCCAGTTCGCGATCCATGGCGGCAATCAGCTCCTCTTTACTCTGATGAAAGATGGGTCGCCATTGCTCCTTGGGCTTCAAGTCGACGAAATATTCCGTGTTGCCGAATCCGCCCGTGTCGGTTCCATCGTCGGGTGCGCCAGCTTGCGAGACGACTTTGGTGACCTCGGGGAACGAGGCGAAGATATAGCGGGATTGCTGAGTGAAGCGCGTGCCTTCCGTCTCGCCTACGCTGTTGGCCATCGCACCGCGCGCCCAAATAGCGCCTTCGTCCAAATGCGGCAGGAACTCCGAGCCAATGACACCGCTGAACGCCAGGAACAGCGCGAGGGCCAACGAAGCCACGCCAACGCCGACTACAATCACACGGTGTTCGATAGCCCAGCGTGCGCCGTTCCGGTAGCGCTTGGTGAGAAAAACCATGACCGGATTGTGCCACTCCGTCACTTGACCGCGGAGCAGCAAGCTGCATAGAACCGGCGCAATCAGGATCGAGAACGTCATGGCGCCGAGTAGTGCGAAGGCAACGGTCCAGGCCATGGGCCGGAACAAACGCCCTTCGACTCGTTGGAGCGTGAAGATCGGCATGTAAGCGGTGATGATGATGGCGATTGCGTAGAATACTGGCCGCTGGACCTCGTGAGATGCGTCACGGATCATCTCAATCGGCGTCTTGATGCTCATGGTAATGCGACCCGCTTCCGCTGAGCCGTTCCTGCGATGACTCAAGTGCCGCATGATGTTTTCCACCATGACGACGGCGCCATCCACAACCATTCCGAAGTCGAGCGCGCCAAGTGAAATCAGGTTTGCGGGGATATGGCTCAGGTTGAGAAATATGGATGCGAAGAGCAAGGAAAACGGAATGGTGAGCGCAACAATAATGGCACCGCGAACGTTACCGAGAAACAGAAAGAGGATGATCGTTACCAGGATCATCCCCTCGCCGAGGTTGTGCAGCACCGTGTGCAGCGTGTAATGAAGCAGATCGCTGCGGTCGAGCATGGGAATGACCTTCACACCCTCGGGCAGGATGTGATTGTTGAGCTCGTCCACCTTCTTGTGAATCCCTTCGAGTGTGGGGCCTTCTTCAGCCCCCTTGCGCATCAGCACGCCGCCCTGGATGACGTCGGGCTCATCGACAATGACGCCGTCCGGACGATGATCGGCTCTGGCCATGCGCCCCAGCCGAATCCTGGGGCCCCAGTCGACGACCGCGATGTCCTTTACGCGAACCGGAGCCCCATTCACGGTCGTCAGTACGGTATTCTCGATATCCTGCACATTGCGGTAAAGTCCGAGTGCGCGAACGTTCAGTTGCTGCAAGCCCTCTTCGACGAAGCTGCCGCCGGCGTTCACGTTATTGATGGCCAACTGGTTCTCCACCTGGCTGATGCTCAAGCCGTAGGTGATGAGCTTATTCGGGTCGACGCGCACCTGATATTCGCGCGCGGTGCCACCGAAGTCGCTCACGTCCACGACGTTCGGAACTTTCCTGAATTCCTTGTATAGAGTCCAGTCTTCGATGCTCCTCAAATTCATCAGGTCATACGCGGGATTGTTGCTCCGGATCGTGTACCAATAAATCTGGCCGGTTTCGCTCCAGTCCGTGCCGATTTGAGGCAGCACACCCGCAGGCACATTGACCTGCGTGAGCCTTTCGAGCACCTTCTGGCGGTTCCATTCGTTGACCGATTGGTCGTCGAAGATCAACGTAACCAGGGAAAGGCCAAAGATCGATTCCGACCGCACCGTCGTGAGATGCGGAAT
>JBEKWT010000203.1:0-8602 GCA_049512795.1 Occallatibacter sp. | reverse complement strand
TCGTAGTCTTTGAGGATATCGAGGGCGTTTGCGCTCGATAGCAGCGTATCGTGCTTCACGACGTTGAAGGCGGGATTGAGAGCCTTGAGCTTCTCCTCGGCCGAATCGAGTTTCTTGCGGCCAATATCGGCGGTTGAGTGAATGATCTGTCGCTGCAGATTGCTGGCGTCCACAACGTCGAAGTCCACAAGGCCGAGAGTGCCCACACCGGCGGCCGCCAGGTACAGCGCAAGCGGTGAACCAAGCCCGCCAGTGCCAACGCAAAGTACGCGCGCGGCCTTCAGTTTCCGCTGGCCTTCTATGCCGACCTCGGGAAGAATCAGGTGGCGCGAGTAGCGGACAAGATCGTCTTCAGTCAGTTCGGGCAATTCGATGGCTAATGCCGCCGTATTCATAATCCCTCATTAATCTTGATGATTTCGTTCATTCCGCTCAGCATCCCTTGATCGCATGCGCGTTGGTTCGCGGGGCTAGCAGCCTCCGGCGATGGAAGGAATAATGGAGAGTGTGTCGGCGTGCGAAACCTCCGTAGCTTCCTTCGCCGACAGGTAACGCACATCCTCGTCGTTCAGGTAGATGTTCACAAAGGCGCGCACCCTACCCTCGCTTGTAAACAAATGCTTGCGCAGCTCGGGAAACGTCGTAGTCAGCTCATCCAGCGAACCGGCAATGGTTGCGGCGTTTACTTCAACAGCATCCTTACCTGCCGTGTAGGCACGCAATGGCGTGGGGATGAAAATCGTCATTCTCTTTGGTTCCTCTCTCAATCGTTCTCTGCTTCCCTTTTGATGCTCATGGCTACTTACTGACTCACCGGGTCTTTCACTGCATCGCGCACTTCGATCGCCTCCGCCTCGAATCGTTTGTTCTCTTCGGTCTCTCCTGCCAGCCGGAAGGAGTTGGTTGCCGCCGCTTTGCCGTTCTCGACCGCGGTGATGACATAAGAGCAGCCCAGCCAATGGGCCTCGGCAAGGTCGGTCTGCGACCATTGCGCGGGGTGGTCCGGATGCGAGTGATAGAACCCGGCAATGCTCAGCCCCCGAAGCCGCGATTCCCGCTCGATTTTCACCAGTTCTCCGGGAGAAATCTGATAGCGCTTGTGCGCCGAGTCGGTGCGTGTGTTGCCGGCTTTGGCGGATGCTTCTATCGACCATCCGTCGGGGGTCGGTCGCCCCAGCAGCGCGCCACAGCATTCGTGCGGATAAGTCTCCTCGCCATGGGCGCGGATGGCATCGTAGACTGCCTTGCTCAGGCGCAGCGCGCTCACGCTTCCTCCCAGAATCGCTCGCTGAGGTATTTGTCCGCTGAATCCGGCATTACCGTGACGATCACCGCGCGTCTTCCGTTGGCCGCCTCTTCGCGCGCAATCTCAACGCTGGCGGCAACCGCCGCTGCCGCGGAGATACCCACCAGCAGACCCTCCTCACGCGCCAGCTGTTTCGCCATGGCGTACGCTGCTTCGGTTTCCACCGCCAATTGACGATCGGCAAGATCCGGATCGTAGATGGCCGGCACAATGGAGGTAGCCATATGCTTGAGTCCTTCGAGACCGTGAAACGGCGAATCCGGCTGGAAGCTAATGCACTGAACGGCCGGATTCAGTTCCTTAAGTCTTCGGCTGGTGCCCACGAATGTGCCGCTGGTCCCCAAGCCTGCAACAAAATGAGTCACGCGGCCCTCGGTCTGCCGCCAAATCTCAGGCCCTGTGCCATCATAATGAGCCTTCCAGTTGGCGTCGTTCGAGTATTGATCCACATAGCAAAAGCGCTCCGGGTCGTTTCCGGCCAACTCCCGCGCGCGGCGAATAGCTCCATCGGAACCCTGGTCGGGGGCAGTCCAATCTACTTGCGCTCCGTAGGCCTTGAGGATGCGTTTTCGCTCCGGGGAAACATTGGAAGGCATTGCCAGCCGTACAGGAAATCCCTGTGCTGCACCCAGCATGGCAAGCGCAATGCCAGTGTTGCCGCTGGTTGCATCCAGCAGTGTCTTCTCCGGTCCCAGCCTTCCCTGCGTCTGCGCCTCGCGGACCATCCCCCAAGCGGCACGGTCCTTTACGCTGCCGCCCGGATTCAGCCATTCGGCCTTGGCCAGCAAGGTCACGCCCTCAAGTCCGCGCACCGTCTTATCCAGTCGGAGAAGCGGCGTATTACCGATTTGCGCAGAGGGGAGTGATCCGAGTTCAACTTCCGCGCATTCCATTCGCATCGATAACTACCGCCCTTCTTCATTGATTGACTGACACTGCACTGTTCGAAAGTGTGAATCACATGCGAACGCACACCCTAATCGTCTTTAACGCTTATCCGATAGGATTGAGGAGCCGGAAAGATCAGCTGAAGAATTGTGTTCGTGCCACGGCGCTCAACTCCACGGGACAAGCCCGAAAGGAACGACAACAACAACATGGACACGCACGCTGCATAGAGAGAGTATAAGAGCGCACGGATGTAGCGTCAATTTTGCAACTTGAGTTTGAGAATCGGCAGCGAAACCTCCGTCGCGGTCCGGTGCGAGCTTGCAATTCCAATTGTGTCGGCGCTCCGACATCCAGATGCGGTTCCAGAGGTGCCATCCTCAATCCTCGTCGAAAGCCGATCTTCAGCGTCGTCGGTTTGATGTATAAACGATGAAGAACTCTTCAGATTGTACGCGATTTGTACGCAGATTTGGCACTCATGGAAATCTGTGAATTTCGGGCATTCCTAGAATGAATAAGTTGCGTGTTTTCAATGCTCAGCACGAGTGCGACTCCCGCCGCCTCCACCAACCTTCGCCGAAGGCGAAGGTTGTAGCGCCGAAGCCTTGGCGAAGGCGGACTGTCGCGCCGGAGCCTTAGCGGAGGCGGACTGTTGCGCCCGAGCCTTAGCGAAGGCGGACTGTCTCCTCTCGTCCGCACAAATAGAATGATCCTCATACAGTGAGCATTTCGCGTGAAAAGGATTCAAGAGCGCGCGCCGTGGAACGACGAAGACTTCTTCAGCTCGCGGGCACAATGGCTCTTGGCCGAGTGATCGGTTTAGGCGCCGCACAATCTGCTCGCGGAATCACCAGCTCCGTCCCTTCCGGCGGCGGCGAAGCGGCTCGGCCCTATCCGTTCCCAGTCGAGGTTCTCTATCATGGCAGCCGCGCCCGGCGTGAAATCGCATTAACGTTCGACGCCTGCCCGCGCAAGGAACGCCCCGAATTCTCAACTGAGATTGTCAATTATCTGCAGCGAGAGCAAATTCCAGCCACATTTTTTGTATCCGGCTTATGGGTGGAGCACTGTCAGGACGGCCTCAAGCAACTTGCAGAAACGCCGCACTTCGAAATCGGACTGCACGGATACCATCATTGGCAATCGAGTGAATTGACCGAGCCGGTCATCGCCTCAGAAATCGAGCTCACCCGGTCGACGATTGTGCAAATGGGCTATCACCCGCAGCCTTTCTTTCGCCCTCCTTACGGCGATTGCCCGCCCAAGCTCGTGAAGGTTGCGAAGAGCCTCGGCGTTCTCACGGTTATGTGGGACGTCGTGTCAGGCGATCCCAACCCGCGCAACACGGCCGACGTCCTGGAGCATAGAGTTCTCACTTTGACGCGCAATGGAAGCGTCGTCATCATGCATGTGAATAACGGCGGCATCTGGACGGCACAAGCGCTCCCGGCTATCGTCGCAGGCTTGCGTGAACGAGGATTTCAATTCGTCTCTGTCGGACAATTGCTGAAACATTTCGACGAAAAGTGACTCCCCGATTGCCGTGACGGAATGGTGTGCAGCCATCTGGCCGAAGCCCGCGGTCATTCACTGTCTTCGGGGGCTTTAGCAGCGACGTTGTCGTCAACATCTTCCGCTCGCAAACAGCAATTTCCAACCTCGGTTCATCAATCCGGGCCGGAGTTGCACAAGGATTTCTAACCGGCCTCGTTTTCTGCCAAGGACGCTGCCCGGCCCTGTAACCTTACGTTTAGGGGCACCAACATGCTGATCCGCCTTGCATACGACATTCAATTCGATATTCCGGCGGCTGTTGCTATGGTTGCGCTTCTCAATGTCCATCCTTCCCGCGCTTACGATTTGCTGGAGCCGGACGAGTTGCAGACCGAACCGAGTCTTAAAATCACCCATTACATCGACAGTTTCGGGAATCGCTGTGCGCGGTTCGTCGCTCCTCAAGGGCAACTGAGACTTTTCAATTCCACACTGATTCGAGACTCCGGAATTCCGGACGAGTTCAATTGGTCGGCGCGCGAGCCGGCTGTCGGCGATCTACCGCACGAAATCCTCAGCTTCCTGCTCAACAGCCGCTACTGCGAAGTAGATCGCTTCTCGATCATCGCGCTTGAACTATTTGGACAAATCCAACCCGGCTGGGGCCGCGTGCAAGCCATTTGCAATTGGGTGCACGATAAAGTGGCGTTCAACTATCAGCATGCCCGGCCCACAAAGACAGCTCTGGATGTGTTTACAGAACGCGTGGGCGTGTGCCGCGACTTTCAACACCTCGCGATCACTTTCTGCCGTGCGCTCAACATTCCGGCGCGCTATGCAACGGGGTATCTGGGCGACATCGGCGTGCCTGCGAGGCTTCCCATGGACTTCAGCGCGTGGTTCGAGGTTTATCTGGAGGGCCGATGGTGGACATTCGATGCGCGCAACAACCAGCCCCGAATTGGCCGTGTACTGATGGCAACGGGCCGGGACGCCGCTGATGTGGCGATGACCACTTCTTTCGGGCAGGCAGACCTGCGCCATTTTTTCGTAGTCACCGAGGAAGAGAATGCGACGCGCCCTGAAGATCAATCGCGCCAATGACCAGATTCAGATTCACAACGCAACCGGTCTTTGACACTACGAGGCCGGCTTGGTCCTGAATGTGATTTCTTGCGATACGGCGGGCTTGGTTCCCTCGATGAGATCTACCCAGACGTTCACAACCCACTGTGCAGCTGCGCAACCAATGATTGTGCATGCGCGGCCAAATTGCCGAACGAGCTCAAGGGGCCGGAAGAATAGCGGGTTTCTCCGCATTGTGATCAGGCAATTGATCGAGCAGAACCACATTGAGCAGCGACTTATGGATCTGGATGCGGCCGTTGTAACTGACAAAACCCAGCTTGCGAAAACGATTCATAAAGAAACTGACGCGGGACCGGGTGGTGCCGATCATATCCGCCAGCGTTTCCTGAGTAATCGGCGGAATGAAGGTTTCCGGTTCGCCGGGCTTGCCGAATTCCGCCATCAAAAGGAGAATCCGGGCCAAACGCTTTTCGCTGGAGTTGAACAGCTGATCGACAAGATCGGCCTGGGTACGCATGCTGCGGATCAATAGGAACTTGAGAAACAGATCGGCGAATGCGGGCTCATCATGCATCACTCTGATCATTTCGTTTCTGCTGATCTTGAGCGCTGTGCAGGTGTTCACGGCGGTGGCGGTGGCCAAATGCATCCCGACGATTGCAGCCAGAGACTCCTCTCCGACAAAATCTCCAGCGGATAGAAGGGTGATTGTGGCCTCTTTGCCCTTTTGCGAGACGACCGTGACCCTTGCCCGGCCTTTTTGCAGATAGAACACAGAGTCCGCAGCGTCGCCCTGGCCAAAAAAAGTCTGCTTTGGCTTCAACTCGATGATTGTTCTGCCGAGTCCGGCAGTCGCGAGAAAGGCTGCGGAATCGAATGTGTTGTTATCGCTCGTCAAAATGCTACCTCGTTGCGGGCCGGTTCTCTGGCTGCACGGTTCATGCCCAGGAACGCGTCGTCGCTTCGTCCTGGGTTTAGGATTGCTGGCGAATGGATCAAAGGCAGTGGCCGCAGTGCCCGAGGGAATAGGAGCCGAAACCTCTTTGCGACCTGACGCCGGCAACGCCGCCCCGAGTTCATTTTCGAGGACTTGCGCAAAATGGGGACTGCCCACCCCGTGATTAACCGCAATTACGATCAATCTCAATCCATCATCGCCCGCGTTCAAGAGCCGCGTATGGTCAATCTAGCTCATGAACGCGCTGGATGACCCGCACGATTGTGCGCAGCGAAACGGCGTCCCAGGCCTTCTCTACCACCATTCCGTGGAACGTCCCGCCGGAATCTTCCCGTCAGCGTCAGGCTTGGCTGAACGCAGAAGCAGGAGGGGACATTCCACGAGCTTTACGACCTTTTCAGCGATCGACCCAAAGACCAGCGGGCGCCAGCCGGAGATGCCGTGTGTGGAGATCACCACCAGGTCGATATGCTCGTGCTCCACAACTTCCATGATGTTCCCGGCGACGTCGTTTCCAACTTCGACGCTGGAAGTTGACTTCACTCCCCTGGCCGTAAGGGCCGCATGGCACTTTGCCAGATGCTGCTCCGCAAATGTTCTGGCCTCCTGGATAAACTCCGTCTCGGGAACAACGTCAGGAAGCGTCGTGGTGGGAAACATCGGGATCACATTCAATAGATGGAGCTCTGCGTGAAAATGCTTCGCAAGATCGGCGGCCATCTCCAAAGCCGCCTGCGAGGATGAGCTAAAGTCGATGGGCAACAAGATCTTGGTGGGGATATGAGGGGAAGTATGAATCTCTGACATGACGAACTCCGTTCCGAGCCGCGAAAACGGCTTGTTTTCTGAATTGTCGTCTCAACACTCATGCACAGACTGTGCTCATTTGGACACCGGCTCCGTGAACCCTTTGCCCTCATGGAGCGGCTTTCGCCCCGATTGTACGACAGTGTCATTGCAAACGCATATAGATTGCGATTGCGAGCAAATATGACCATCCCCGGAGGCCTCCGCCCTGAAAACATCTTTACGGGTATAGCAATGAATCCGCTTAGGATGGGCAAACTCAGGCCGCCCGCATTTACGGGCGGCAACATTGCCACGGAGTTCTTCTATAGCGGACCGCACGCCTTGATTTCACGTATGCACTTGAACAATACACACGGCTCGCCACTTCAAGGACCGAACCCATGAGTGACCGCGGATTTCCAGCAGTTGCGGGCCTGAACCCTCCACTTCCGGTGCGAGGGATCGAACCCCTGTCTACCGTCACAGGCTATGCGACGAAACTGTTCAACGGGTTTTTCGAGTGGTTCGGCGGCCTGGGAATCTTTTCCTGGCGGGTATTGTGCGCCGCGGTGACTCCGCCGTATGAATGGCGCGAGCTGATTCGGCAGCTCGACGAAGTCGGTTCAAAGTCTCTGCCGCTGGTCGCCATGGCGGGCGCAGCAATTGGCGTTATCCTCTCGCTCGAAGCCCGATACAGTCTAAGTCGATTCGGCGCCAAATCGATGTTTCCCGCCACTCTCGTGTACTCCGTGATTCAGGTCATGGGACCGGTTATAACCGGCCTGGTCGTAAGCGGGCGCGTTGGCGCGGGTATGGGCGCGGAGCTGGCATCGATGAAAGTGACCGAGCAGATCGACGCCATCGAGGCTTCCGCGATCAACCCTTACAGGCTGCTTGCGGCGACGCGAATACTGGCCTGCATCCTGATGCTGCCGCTGCTGACGATTGCCACCGATGCATGTGCATTGATGACTGGGTGGTTTGCACAGGCTATGGTTGAACCGCTCTCATTCCATCAATTCATTGCCAACGGGTTTAATGGCGCCACTTTCAGTGCATTTCTGCCACAGACTCTCAAGACCGCCGTCTATGGCCTGATCATCGGGCTCATCGCGTGCTTTCAGGGGATGCGCACGCGCGGAGGAGCCGCGGGTGTGGGCCGCGCAGCTACCAACTCAGTCGTGCTGGCCTCGCTCTTCCTCATCCTGGCTGATGTTGTGCTGGTGAAATTCATCCTTGTCTTCTTTCCTTGACCGTTGTTTGAAGCACGCGTGAAACAAATATGGCCACGGCTTATGACATTACGGCGAAGCAAGCGGAACCCGAGCAAGACAGTCCTGTGCCTGTCGTTGCCGTCGAGAATGTGTACAAGTCTTTCGCCGGCCATCAGGTCCTCAACGGGATCAGCTTGCGCGTGGGCAAGGGAGAAACTCTGGCCGTGCTCGGACGCAGCGGCACGGGGAAGAGCGTGCTGCTAAGGCTCATCATTGGACTCGATACGCCGGACTCTGGATCAATCTGCATTCACGGGCAGGCGATCGCCGGCCTGGCGCTCGACCGCATGGGAGAAATCCGAAAGAAGATGGGTTTCCTTTTTCAGCAGGCAGCGCTTTACGACTCGCTCACCGTCCAGGAGAACGTGGCCTTCCCCCTCGAACACCATCGCAGAGACATGCCTAAATCCGAGCGGGCCGATCGTGTAAGGCAGTTGCTGGCCGAGGTGGGGTTGGAAACCGACATCGATAAGATGCCCTCCGATATCTCAGGCGGGATGCAAAAGCGCGTAGGCCTGGCGCGCGCGCTGGCCCTCGAGCCGGAGATTCTGCTGCTCGATGAGCCAACTGCCGGTCTCGACCCCATCAGTTCCTCCGAAATCAACGAGTTGATTCTCAAGCTCCAGAAAGAGCGCCGAATGGCGTCCATCGTGGTAACGCACGATCTGCATAGCGCAAGCACGATTGCAGGCCGTCTCGCCCTGCTGAACGAGGGAGACGTAGTGATCGAGGGCACGTTTGAGGACCTTCAACAAAGCGACATCGGTTTTGTGAAGGAGTTTCTAAAGCAATCGTAGGAGG
>JBEKWT010000202.1:0-5979 GCA_049512795.1 Occallatibacter sp. | reverse complement strand
AGCGGCAAGGCGGCGAACAGGATTTTCCCCTTGCCCAAAGGCGCCTCCGACCAATCTTCGCCGCCGGGTAATGCGGCGCGGCTCAGGTATGTGGTTTTGTCGCCGGAGAAACTGAGTGGCTCATCGCCGCCAGGAAAGTGCATCAGTTGATCGCGGATGCTGAGCGCCGTGGTCCGATACGGGAGCCCGATCGCATTCTGCCGGCCAGTGTCGTGAAGGTGCGCGTCCGCTGCGAAGGGGCCAGTGACCAACAGCACCGCGCCGGCTTTTACGCGATCCTCAATGGCCTGCCACGCCGCGTCCGTGAGCCCCATGGGCGACGGAAGAAGGATGAGCTTGGGAGAACCAAGTAGTTCGATCTGATATTCACCCACGGCATAGGCCTGGCTGCGCGCGTAGCCATAAAGCGCCCGGACAGCGTTTTTCTGTGCCTCAATTGCGAAGTGGTTGCCGACAGACAACTGGAACGACTGCGGCAGAACGATGGCAACGTCGGGCAGCAGGAGACCGGTGCCCAGCGGGGCAGCCTCGCCGGCAAAAGCACTCAGCTGCTTCATGCGGTCTTCCCATACCTTGGCCGAACCGTCGCTGCGCACCATGCCAAAATCGGCGTCGCGCCCCCAGTCCCACTGCATCGCGCCGGTGCTGCCGGCAGCGAACCCAAGCACCCATTTGCGCTCGATCAAATCAACGCCCGTAAACTCGTCGTATCGCCAGGCCCCGTCCGGCGCCCACACCGGTTGGTAGCCCGTTTCCCCGGTAATGTTCGGGACGCCAACGCGCTTCGCCGCCACGGAGTCCCAAAGCAACCCATCGTCCTGCCAGTAGGTGTGGTTGGTGGTGAAGGAGACGCCTGCGCCGCCATAAAACTGGTTGAGCACGCGATCGATCACGCCGCCCTCGTCCTGTCCAATATCGATCAGTTGCTTGCTTCCCAAGCCGCGAATCAGGCCGATCGTCGCGCGCAGCCAGTCGATAAAGCCATCCTGGGCGAAAAGGTTATAGTCCAGCGCGCGGACTGCGTTGGGGTTCCCGGAGCGCGATGCTGTCAGGTCGGTCGGGGATGGCAGCGGGATGGCATCGAAGGCGCCTAACTGTTCGGCCGGAACGCGCCACGCATCGGCAAGCGCCGCAAGGTTCCCGTCGTATTCCTGGCGCAGCCACTTGTGCCAGGCGGCGGTCTCGCTCGCGTCGCCATTGGGATAGTTGCCCTTGAAGACGTGGCGGGGATTGGAAAAGCTCGGTTCGTTGATTAAGTCCCAGGAGAGCCACGGCACATCTTTGAAGCGCTCGATAACCGAACGAATGTATGCCTGCTGCAACTGCACCTGTCCCGGATCGGTGTAGGGATTGGGCGGGGTGACATCCGGATCCTGGGGGCCAAAACCGCCCCCGTGAGGAGTAAATGCAAAAAACGTAAAGTTCACAGCAATGTTGTGTTGCTGGGCGCAGTGCAAAAAAGCTTCGAGGTTGCGCAGAAAACGCTCGTTCGCGCCGCCGGTATTCATCTCCACAAATCGCAGGTTGGACATCCACACGCCGGTGCGCACAAAGGTGACCCCGTGGCGCTCCATGTCGCTGAAGTCCTTCTCCCAGACCCATGCGTTGCGGCCGCTGGAGAAGTCGAAACCGTAGCCCTCGGTGCTGAAGTAGTTGGTGCCGACAGGGAAGAACGGCGCGCCGTCGCGGGTGAGAAAGTCGCCGCGAACGCCGAGCGCAGGACCCGAATTCAAATCGGACGTCTCCGCCACCCAGAAGCCGTTCTGGTAAAACTCGAGCAGGCGTCCACTCTCGGTCAAGACCGCGGTGACTTTGTAGAAACCTGGGTCGAGCGCCTTGTGAAAAGGCGCAACGATATCCGCGATCCGGCTGTCTGAGATGGGAAGCGTTGCCGAATCGACGACTCCCTTCGCCGAACTGAGCGTGAGTTTCACCTCGCCGCTGGCTGAAACGCCGAGCGACTGCTGGCGCAGGCTGCGCAGGTGCACGGTGATGAGCGGCGGCTCGCCGGGCCGCATGGTGCTGAAGAGCAACTCGACGGAAAACTGTGTAGCGCCCTGGCTGGCATACAGGGCGGATTGCCGGATGAGAGCAACGCCGCCCTGGGTTTGCCAGTAGCCCGGATCGGGATCGAAATCAAGCGCGACAACGCGGCTGCCACTCATGGCGCCGAAAGCGTGGTCGGCGACGATGACGGGAGCCGCAGTCAAGTCGCCGCCGGCATCCACCATATAGCCCAGACCGTCGAGGCGGCCCTCGACGGCAAAGAACTGGTGCGCGTGAACCTGCGGCGATTGCGGAAAATCATAGCCAAACTTCCATGAAAAACGCGCGCCGGGAGGAACGGGAACCTCGTAAGTATGAGAAAAACCGAGACTGCGGGCGTAGGTGTCTTGCGGAAATGCCGCGACAAACTTGCCATCGGCCTCGCTGACTGGCACATGCAGAGGCTGCCCGCCCACCACGAGCAAATTGCCGCCCGCATGAAGGTACCCTTCAATCGCCTTCCAGGCATCGGTCGGGACTGCGGAACCGTAAGGCAGCACGAGCAAATCGGTGTCTTTGAGCGCTGCTGGGTCAGACAGTGATTCCAGATCCAGGAACTGAGGGTCCAACCCGTCAAGAGCCCGCTCCAGCGCGTCGCGTTCCACGGGTTGACTGGAGAAAGTTGGGAACCCGGGCTGCCAGAAGACAACGGTCTTGGCAAACAACGGTGACGGCAGGAGAATGGCAATCAACGCGGCCAGTGCGAACCAGCCCAGCCTGTGGGTTTCTTGAATTTCTGCGGCGTACTGATCCTTGTGCATGAAGAATCTCCATGCCCGTGCGGCCCCTTGGAGTCGCTCGGCGCTACGAGCACTGCAACGGCGGTTTGAGCGCCTCCATAGCGCCGTCTGGGGTGTCTCCGGGGGCCAGGACGGCACTGCTGCTTACGGATTTGGATTCAGCCGATTCCGCCGAGCCATTCTCAGAGCGAAATGCAGCCACGCCACAACCGACCAGCGCGGCTTCGTCTTTGAGCTCGGAGACGCGCAACTGGATCGGAGAATCGCCGAGTTGGGCCTGCACTGCGGGCAAGAAAAGGCTCGCGGAGCGGGAGATTCCGCCGCCCAGTACGATTACGTCCGCGTGAAACGCCGCGAGCAGCGTGCGAATGACTATGCCAAGATGTTGCCCAAATTCGATGAAGGCCTGTTTTGCCGCCGGATCGCTGGGAACGGCGGCGGCGAGATCAACGACCTCGCGACGCTTGCCAGTGCAGCGTTCGTAGTTCCCGGCGATCGCTCGCGACGAGACAAAGTCCTCTACGATTCCACCCTGATAAGGGAGATTCCAGATCTCGCCGCCGGTGGGCACGCCGGGGCCTATGGTCACGAGGCGACCCTCGACGGCAAATGCTGAGCCAATGCCTGTGCCCAGCGTAAGACCGACCGCACGCCCGAAGCCGCGCGCCGCTCCTGCTCCGACCTCGCCGAGCAAATACGCGTCGGCATCGTTGAGAAAACGCACCTGGGCGGCCTGTAAGCCGAATCGCGCGGCGAGGGCCTGGCGCAGATCGACTCCATAAAGGTAGGGCAGTTTGTGCCGCATCAGGCTCACGCCAGCCTGAAGATCGAAGGGTCCAGGCACGGCGAGCATGGCTCCGATGATCCCGTCGTGACCTGTCCGAGCCTTCATTCCCAAGTCATAGAGGAGATCGAGAAAGGCGTCGGCGGTATGCGTGGCCGAATAAGGCGCGCTGGCGACGGGGCCGATGCGGAAATCCGGGGCCGAGCACACCGCAGCAGCGACATGACTGCCGCCAACATCGAATGCAAGCACGCGACTCTCCACAAGGTCAGCCATCATGAACACCGCAGGCTTCAACCGATGAAAGCATTCCCATCTGCAGTGGGATTGTTACCATTTGTACCACATCTGGCGGCGGGAAGCCGGGAATCTTTCAGGGAAATCTGGCGACAACTCTGACCCGTTGCCGCTATGATGGTTCCCGGTTTCTGGGGCAAGATGTTCTTCCCTGGAGGGAGACACATCTCTGCCGGTGATAACGATATCTTTTGGGTCACTTTGGATTGCTGCGTTGGCCAGGCCCGGAAATCGAAAAGGTACTTTGCGCTTCAATTCGCCAGTCCTATAGGATGGTCTGCCATGCTCAAGCATCCCACATTCAGTCCTGCGGCCGGAGTCCGGCTTCGCGGTCGCGCAGTTATGCAAGTGGCCGTTGCCGTGGTTGCCGCCGCCCTGGCTGCTCAATTGCACGCGCAAGCGCCGGCGCCACCAGCGGCAGCATACGGCCCCTTCAATGCTGTTTTTCTTGCTGACGGGCCCGGGTTGAACAAGCCGCTGTCTCCGTCGACTTCGCTTGACGGCCTCGCAGCCGTGGCGATGGACGGCCAGGGATCGGGCCAGCCCTCGATGCAGGATCCTATTCTGGCCGGGCGCGCATCATGGACGCTGGCATTCTGGTTTGAGTCTCCGGAGCCGAAGCAAGGCACCGCGTTGCTGGCCGGCATTGGCGACCCCGCCGCGGAGGATGCGCGCTTTATTGGCATTGAAGATAATCGGCTCGGCCTGTGGTTGGGGCGGGCGCAGAGTTCGGCAGGATTTGTGCCGGCAGATCAGGCGCTCGACGCGGGAAAGTGGCACATGGCCGCGGCGGTGAGCGACGGAGAACATGTGGTTCTCTATGCCGATGGCCAACGGGTGGCTGCGAGCGGCCTTGCGCAGGGCAGCGTTGCGGCACTTCTGGAGATGGCGCCACCGTTGCCGGATGTCGGCACCACCCACTTCGGCGGCAAGATTGCGTCGCTCAAAATCTACCGCGGAGCACTGACAGCCGAACAGGTGAAAGCGATTGCCGATGCGCCGCCGGACTTCAGCCTGGCCACGTACGAGGAGGCCTCGCAGCATTGGCCGGTGCAGACTCGCGCACAGGCCGGATACAGCGCGCCGCAGGATCCGTCCACGATGCCGCGTGGTAAGAGCGAGATTCAGAAGCCGGTGGCGAAAGAGCCGACTGCGGCGGACCTGCATTGCCAGTTGAAAGGCGATAGTCCGTGGAAACTCGCGGGCGGCTGGAGGCTGGAGGCGGCGCCGCATGTGAGTGCAACCGGAGAAGAGATTTCCAAAGCCGGATTTGACGACAAAGGCTGGCTGGTGGCCACGGTGCCGGGCACGGTGCTGACGACGATGATCGACCGCGGGCTCTATCCCGATCCCGATTACGGGCTGAACAATCTGGCCATACCCGAGAGCCTGGCTCGTCAGGATTATTGGTACCGCGTCGAGTTCAAGACGCCGGCCGCAGCGCGTGGACGCAGCCTGACGCTCACCTTCGAAGGGGTGAATTACGCGACCGAAGTGTGGATGAACGGCAAGAAACTCGGCGGATTCACCGGCGCATTTTTACGCGGGAAATTCGACGTGACGGACGTTGCCGCCGGCAGCGAGAATGCGCTGGCAGTGCGTGTTTCTCCACCGCCGCATCCGGGGATTCCGAACGAGCAGTCGATCAAAGGCGGCCCGGGTGAGAACGGCGGAATTGAAGTGCTGGACGGGCCGACCTTTTCTGCCGCCGAGGGCTGGGACTGGATTCCCGGCATTCGCGACCGCGACACGGGCATCTGGCAGGACGTGACATTGACGGCGACGGGGCCGGCACAGATCGGCGACTTGAATGTGATTACAACGTTGCCCAAGCCCGACCGCAGCGAGGCCGACATCGAAATCGAAGCGCCGCTGACCAACACCGGCGCCGCCGCGATCGATGGCGAGCTCACGGCCAGCTTCGACGACGTAAAAGTGACAAAGCACGTTCATCTGGCTCCGGGGGAGACGGTGATTCGGCTGGAGCCTGCGGAGTTTGCCGACCTCAAAGTTCAGAATCCGCGACTGTGGTGGCCGAATGGGTACGGAGAACCCGCGCTGCACGCGCTGAAGGTTTCGTTGACCACAGATGGGAAGGCCAGCGCGGCGAAA
>JBEKWT010000201.1:0-6789 GCA_049512795.1 Occallatibacter sp. | reverse complement strand
TTGTTTTCGAGCAGCCGCCGGCTCCATGCCGCGGGCGCTTCTTCCGTTTGCAAGACGAATTCGTGGAAGCGAGGCGCGCACTTGAATCGCAGATTTGCGCCCGGCTGCCTGCCAAGTGTCTTTGCCGCGTAGTCGGCTTTCGCGAGGTTGTGCTCGGCAAGCTCGCGGATGCCTTCCTTGCCATAAACGGCGAGAAAGATCGTCGCCATGAGCGCGACGAGGGCCTGGTTGGTGCAGATGTTCGAGGTCGCCTTTTCGCGGCGAATGTGCTGCTCGCGCGTGGCGAGCGTGAGCACGAAGCCGCGATTCCCTGCCCCGTCGACAGTCTGGCCGGCGAGCCGGCCCGGCATTTGCCGCACGAATTGCTCCTTGGCCGCGATGACGCCGCAGAATGGCCCGCCATAGCTGAGCGCCACTCCAAAAGACTGCGCCTCCATGGAGACGATGTCGGCCTCAACGGGCGGACGAACGATGCCCAGCGAAACGGCCTCGGCAATCGAAACAATGAGTAACGCGCCTTTGGCGTGCGCAATCTGCGCGATGGCCGGAATGTCTTCAATAACGCCGAAGAAGTTCGGGCTTTGCACGAGCACGGCGGCGGTTTCTGCGGTGACTGCGGATTCGAGCGCCTTCAAATCGATGCGGCCAGTCTCCCCGTCGTAGCCAACCAGCGCAGTTGGCAACCCCTGATGCTTCGCGTAAGTGGCGAGCACCTCGCGATACTCGGGATGAACTGTCGCAGCGACGACCGCTTTACTGCGGCCGGTAACCCGCACAGCCATCTTACTGCGGCCGGTAACCCGCACAGCCATCATCACCGCCTCCGCGGCTCCTGTAGATCCGTCGTACATGCTGGCGTTGGCCACATCCATGCCGGTCAGTTCGGCGATCATGGTCTGGAACTCGAAGATGGCCTGCAGAGTGCCCTGGGTGATCTCGGCCTGGTACGGCGTATAGCTGGTAAGGAACTCGCCACGCTGGACAAGCGCATCGATGATGACCGGCCGGTAATGACGATAGGCGCCAGCGCCCAGAAAGCTGGCATAATCCGTCGCGTTTTTTTGTCCGGCGGCGCGAAAGTAGTCGACGATCTCGCTCTCCGCCTGCTGCCGCGGCACAGTGAGGTCGCGTTCGAGACGGTATTCAGCCGGAATGCTCGAAAAGAGATCGTCAATGGATGCCGCACCGATCTCGGCAAGCATTCGCCGGCGCTCTTCGTCGGATTTGGGGAGGTAGCGCATTTCCTAAGCTTCTAGCTCCTAGCCTCTAGCAAAAGCCTGTTCAATTGACCGTCTTTACCTGCTCTGAAGTTCAAGTTGTCCGCCGCCGCTTCTAAGCCGCCGGAACGACTGGAGGCCAGGAGCTAGCAGCTAATTACTTGTCTCCTCCGCGATAAACGCCTCGTACGCGGCAGCGTCGAGCAGCGTGTTCAGCTCCGCCGGGTTCGAGAGCTCGACCTTGATGATCCATGTGTCGTGCGCGTTCTCGTTGATTTTGTCGGGCGCGGTCTTCAACTCCTCGTTTACCGCAGTCACTTTGCCGCTTACGGGCGAAAAGAGGTCGCTCACAGCCTTGACGCTTTCTACCGAACCGAAAGTGGCGTTGGCCGCGACCGTATCGCCCACCTTGGGAGCATCGACATAAACAATGTCGCCGAGGGAGTTCTGTGCGTAGTCTGTAATGCCAATCGATCCGATGGCGCCATCCACCGAAATCCATTCGTGCTCGCGGGTGTAGTGGTAATTCGTGGGATAGGGCATGGCGAATCAGCTCCTTTTTGTAAGACAGCGAAATTCCAGTTTAAGGCGAGAGGGCCAAAGGCAGTGAGGAAAAGGGGGAAAGACAGAGATCAGGGTTCAGGGTTCAGGTGTCAGGGTTCGAGGTCAGAAATGTATCCGACACCTGCAAATCGGTGCCGCCCCCTCCCCCAAATTCGTTGTCCCGTGTTGTTGTCGATGGCCGACTCCTGACCCCAGACACCTGAGCCCTGACACCTGGTGCTATCCCATCACCACCACCGGCTGAAAAAGCGTTCCTGCCACCCTGCGGGCGATTCCGACAAGTTCGCGCGGTCCGGCGAAGACCTTCACCAGCGGCGCAGACGAGAACTCCGGCAGATTGGCCTGCGCCCCGTTGCGCAGCCGGCCCAGCGCCTGGCCATCGCCGGTCACGGCGGGCATCTCCGGCAGCAACGCGCGCGGATGGACGCACAGATTCTCCAGTGCTTCGGCATTTCCGGCCAGCGCCTCCAGCTCCTCCAGCGTGTGCGCGTCGTCCAGCGCAAACGCGCCCGCCCGCGTCCGCCGCAAGCGGCTCAGATGCGCTCCGCAACCCAGGTCACGCCCCAACTCATGCGCCACGGAGCGCACGTATCCGCCAGAGCTGATGTCGATGGTGAAGCTGGCCTCGGCGCCCTCCAGTGCCTCAATCGCAAAGGCGTCGATTCGAATCCGTGCCGGCTTTAACTGCACCGGTTTGCCCTCGCGGGCCAGTTTGTATGCCGGCTGCCCGTCGACCTTTTTGGCCGAAAACTGCGGCGGCATCTGTTCCATCTCGCCGTGGAACCGCGCGGCGGCCGCCCGCACCTGCGGGAGCGTCAAATTCGCGGCCACTTCCGGCCATCGGTCCGGGCCGGCCGGCTCGCCTTCAGCGTCATAGGTGTCGGTCGCAAATCCGAAGCGGATGTTTCCCTCATAACTCTTTTCAGCGGCGGAAAAGTACTGCGCGAGGCGCGTGAACTTGCCCATCAGATGGGGCAGAACACCGGTGGCCATGGGGTCCAGCGTGCCGAGGTGGCCAATCGATTGCTCACCGGTGATCCTTCGCAGCCGGTCGACCACATCGTGGCTGGTCATCCCACTCGGCTTGTCGATTACAAGAAGCCCGTTCACATCATCACTCTAGTGGGCGCACGTTCGCTTGCCAACCCGGCCGGTAACGCCCCAATCTAGGGAGAGAGATGGCAGACGAACTGGAACGCGCGCGCAAGGCGGTGCGGGAGCTGAGCAAGACGCTCAAAAGCTTGCCCATCGATCCCCCGCCCGAGGAGGTTCACAGGCTGCGCACGACCACGCGAAGGGTTGAAGCGATCGTCTCCGTGCTGGCGCAGGTGGAGGGCAAGGAATCGCGGCGCGTCCTCAAATCGATTGAACCGATACGCAAAGCGGCAGGCGGCGTGCGTGAAATGGACGTGATGTTCGTCAACGCGCGCAAGCTGGCCCGCTACGTGGCCGGTGATTCCCTCACCCGCCTGCTCGATCACCTGCAGATTGCGCGGCAGCAGAACGCCGAAGTGTTGCGTCGCGTGCTCGGCCGCCGGCGCAACGCGGCGCGGGAAAACCTGAAACAGTACTCCAGGTACATTCGAACCGCACTGGCTCCAGAGAAAGAAACTGCATCTCTCAATGGACTGCCTGCACCCTCGCATGAAGGGGTCCACTCCGCGGCGATCAAAGTGGTCCGCGAGCTTGGCGAATGGCCGCCGCTCAGCACAGAGAACATCCACTCCTTCCGGCTGAAGGTGAAAGAGCTGCGTTATATCCTGCAGCTTTCGGCCGACGCCGATTCCAGCCTGCTGGAGACACTGGGAGACGTGCAGCGCCTCATCGGCGACTGGCACGACTGGCAGCAGTTGGAGGAAATCGCGCGGGAGCTGCTGAACACGGAGCGAGACGGCGCGTTGTTGACGCGCATTGGCGAGACGAGCAGGAAAAGATTTAATCAAGCGCTCAAAGCCGCAAATACCCTGCGGGGAAAGTATCTTACGATGCCGTTCGCGCAGGGGGTTTGAAGTTCGTACTCGGTGACGAAGGAACCCGCACTCACCTATTCGACTGCAGCACCGGCTCATAAAACACAACTCAAGTCGATGACCGAACGTTTGACCCATCGTCTACACTGGCAGTACTCCATCCAGCAGCTTTCGATCAACTCGTTGAATCGTGCAAGGAGGAGGCGCACGTGAAGTCGGTCTTCCGGTCGTCCCGGTTTTCTTGGACTTATCCTTGTTTTCTCTCGCTTCTACCGCTTTTACCCGTCGCCGCGCCGTCGCAACAGTTCACGCGCAATGAGCTTACCGCCAGCATTGGGTTGCAGACCGTCGGCCAGCAAACCTGCGTGCTCATTGGCTCGGGCCCGGAGTGCCAGCCGGAAACGAATCACTTTGCCTATCTCTCATTGCCGTCGTTCACATACTCACGCAACTTGTCGCCCAGCCTTGCCCTTGAAGGCATGGTGCAGCCAACCTCTTTCTTTCTTCAAACCAATGGTTTTGGCTCCGGGAGACAGATGCTTGCCCTCGGCGGCGTTAAAGTTGGCTGGCGAGGCCAGCGTTGGGGCTTCTACGGCAAGGTGCGCGCCGGCGTAGTGGGCTTCAGCTGCGGCACATTTGATTACGATCCATCTGCATACTCGAATTGCACCTGGCAGACGAATTTCGCCATGGAGTATGGCGGCGTAGCCGAGTATCGCCTGCGGCCGCGTTGGGCCCTGCGAGTGGACGCCTCGCACCTGATGATTCTCCAATTCGATCAGGTCGAGGTGCGCTATCCGGACGGACTTCCCTTTGAGTACCGCCAAGGCGCAACGCTACAGCACTTCGACGCGCGCGTTGGCATCACGCGCAGTTTCGGACGCCTGGATGATGCGGCGCCTGAGCGAGCGCCAGACAAGCAGGCTTGGGATCTGGGCGCGACGTTTGCCTTGCAGCCGCGAATCTTCCCAGCCTTCCAGTTCTTGAGTGCTTATCCGACCTGGGGCCTGTGGGGTTCGTGGAACTTCAGCCGGCACGTCTCCTGGGACTCGGCGGTGATGCACTCGGGCAGAAACCCAGGACTAACCGAGTGGATTGATTATCAGCAGGGAGGCCGCGCCTTCGAGGCGCTCACCGGCGTCAAGCTGGGAATCCGCCGCGACCATATGGGATATTTTGGCGAAATTCGCGGAGGAACGATCACCTTTGGCAAGACGGAGAAGAAAATTGTTGAGCCCGCGCCCGGCTATCTCAATTTTTACGAGGGGATGTTCACAAATCCGGTTTTGAACGTGGGCGGAGTGCTTGAGGTATACCCGTCGAAGCACACCATTCTTCGCTTCGATACCGGCAGCGCGACAATTTTCTTTCTTCCGAAGAACGTGGAACAAACCTTGCTCGGTTCGACTACCACATTCTCGATTCCGAGCACACAGCAGACCACAATGCTGATGAGCTTTGGAGCCGGATTCCGGTTCTGATTCTGCCCCTGGCGGGCGCTCGAACCGAATTAGACGATGCCCGTGCCTGGTTGCCGCACCAGCGACAGGAACTCCGTGCGCGTCTCCTTTTGCCTGAAGCAGCCCACCATGGCGCTCGTGACTGTGGACGAATGTTGCTTTTCGACGCCGCGCATCATCATGCAAAGGTGCCGCGCCTCGATAACCACACCCACTCCCTGCGGCGCAATGGCCTCCTGAATGGAGTCCGCGATCTGCCGTGTCAGCCGCTCCTGCACCTGCAGGCGCCGCGCGAAAATCTCAACGAGCCGGGGAATTTTGCTGAGGCCGATCACCTTGCCTTTGGGGATGTATGCGACGTGCACTTTGCCAAAGAAGGGCAGCATGTGGTGCTCGCAGAGCGAAAACATCTCGATGTCCTTGACGATGACCATCTCGTCGTAGTCCACCTCGAATAACGCGCCGTGCAGCACGCGCTTCGGGTCCTGATCGTAGCCCTTGGTGAGGAAGGCCATCGCCTTTTCTACCCGTTCCGGGGTCGCGCGCAGGCCGTCGCGATCCGGATCTTCGCCCAGGCGGCTCAAGATTTCGCGATACATCTCCTGCGTGCTGAAGCTGCTCAGTCCTTCGTCCGCCTCGATTGCCCCACGAACGGGTTTGCTCACGGCAATTGGATGCGCCATCGTTTTTATCCTCTCGCTGAACACTCAAAGAAATTGTTTTCCGTCTCTTCCACGCGGACATGTTCCAGTTCGCCCGCCGGCAACGCGTTGTGCAACAAATCAAAGATCGCCTTGCAAAAATTTTCCGTCGTCGGAACGCGATCGGCAAACAGCGGATCGAGATTCAGGTTTGTGTGGTCGAACCGGTCGAGCACTTGTTTCCGGACTTTGTCATCGAGCGCTACCATATCTACCACCATTCCGGTCTCCGCATCTCCACCCACAAGAACTTCGACGAAATAATTGTGGCCGTGGCCGTGTTCGTTGTTGCACTTTCCGTATGCCGCGCGGTTTTGCTCAGTCGTCAGCGCCGGCGTGTGCAGCCGATGGCTTGCGCTGAGCAAATAGCGGCGGCCGAAGTACGCTCTCACGCCTCACCTCTGTATTCGGCAAAAATCTCCGGCGTCTCATAAACGCGAATGCGGCTCAGCCGCGCTCCGCCCGCTGCGGTCACCACCGGCTCCAGCCGCCTCCATGTGGCGATCGCGATATTCTCCGTCGTCGGAAGGTCATGCTTGAACTCCGGTACATCGAGGTTCAAGTGCTTGTGGTCGTAAGCAGCCAGAACTTCCCGTTCCATCACGCCCTTGAGCCACTTGAGATCGACGACGAAGCCAGTCACGGGGTCTGGCTCCCCCGCCACAGTCACTTCCAGCGTGTAATTGTGCCCGTGCCCGCTGCGATTGGCGCAGCGACCAAAGACGCGCTCGTTCTTCTCGGCGGGCCAGGATTCATTCCAGTAGAAATGTGATGCGGAAAAAGTCGCCCGCCGCGTCAAAAAGATCATTCATTCCCTCATTGAAGAGATTCCGGAGCTAAGCAAAGGTTTCACAGAGCCAAGATGCATTTGCGCAGG
>JBEKWT010000200.1:0-6032 GCA_049512795.1 Occallatibacter sp. | reverse complement strand
ATTTGCCGGAAGTGGGCCCGATTTTCGAGGAGTATGTTGAAGCTCACGGATTGGCCTCGCGGCTCAAGTTCCAGCCGGGCAGTTTCTTCACCGATGCCCTGCCGAAGGCGGATGTGGTCATGATGGGACACATTCTGCACGACTGGAATCTTGAGCAAAAGCGGATGCTGATTGGAAAGGCATACAACGCTCTTCCCAAGGGCGGCGCGCTGCTGGTGTACGACGCCATCATTGACGACGATCGCTCGAAGAACGCGTTCGGCCTGATGATGAGCCTGCACATGATGATTGAAACTCACGGCGGGTTCGACTACACGGGCGCGGACTGCCAGGGATGGATGCGCGAGGCGGGATTCAGCGAGACGCGCGTGGAGCATTTGGTGGGACCGGACTCGATGGTGGTGGGGATCAAGTGAGGCTCGGATCAGGTGTTAGGGGTCAGCGATGGTCGCCAGCCAATCATAGCGCCCCGTCTTCTTGATCAATCTGTAGTGAAAAATACGCCAGTCCGAATACGTTAATCTAGGTCGATGGGCGACGCGGCAAATCATGCGGACGCAGGGAAGTTGCACACGCTTGATGGTACGGGCGCGGCGTTGCGGATTCGCGGGCTGAAGAAGGCGTTTGTGGATGTGCAGGCGGTGGATGGGATCGACCTGGAGGTGGCCAAGGGCGAGTGCTTTGGATTGCTAGGGCCGAATGGGGCGGGGAAGACAACAACGATTGAGATCTGCGAAGGGTTGACGCCGGCGGACGCGGGCACGGTTGAGCTGCTTGGACGGGATTGGAAGACGGGCGCCGATGAGCTGCGGCAGCGAATTGGAATTCAACTGCAGGAGACGCAGTTTCCGGACAAGCTGACGGTGGAGGAGACGCTGCGGCTGTTCCGGAGTTTTTACCGGCGCGGGATTACCGTGGATGAGGCCATCAAGCTGGCGCAGCTTGAAGAGAAGCGGCGGTCGCGCGTGGGCGGACTGAGCGGAGGGCAAAAACAGCGGCTGGCGATGGCGACTGCGCTGGTGGGCGATCCGGAGCTGCTGTTTCTGGATGAGCCGACGACGGGGCTCGATCCGCAGGCGCGGCGGCACTTGTGGGAATTAGTGGAGGTGCTGAAGCAGGAAGGGCGCACGATTATTTTGACCACGCATTACATGGAAGAGGCGGAGCGGCTGTGCGATCGCGTGGCGATCATGGATCACGGCAAGATCATCGCATTGGACACGCCGAAGGAACTGATTGCGACGGTGGGCGGCGAAGATATTGTGGAGTTTGCGGTGGGTTCTTCCCAGGTCCCCAAAGGCGAGGGACCTGGGGCACCCATCTTTCCGCCCAACCAGAGCTTGGATGGGGCACCCGCACCCGTGGTGGATGTGGTGGCGCTGAAGAAAATTCCCGGAGTGCAATCGCATCGCGTAGATGAGAGCCTGCACCAGCTTTCGGTGAGCGAATTGCACACGGCGGTGCCGCAGATTTTTGCGGCGCTCGAGGCGCAGGGACTGCATTTGAGCGAGTTCAGAACGCACTCGGCGACGCTGGAGGACGTGTTTGTGCGGCTGACCGGAAGGAATCTGCGTGATGAGTAGCGGCCAAGTCCAAAGAAATGTCGCAATCAGCCGAACTTTTGGAGATAGATGCCACGGGTACACGGGAGCCCGATGAACGAATCAAAAAACGTGAGCTTTTCTCTTTTTTCTGCCGGAATGAGTTGGCCGTGGAGAACTATATCGAAATCGCCAGCCTTGAAATGACGAATGGCTTCCTCGACGGAACCGGCCGATATCAGGACGTATCCGGCGGACTTCATGACGGGGTTATCTGCCATGAGCAGGCAAGGATCAACCCCGACGGCGAGAGCAACGGTGACGGACATAAAGGCCCCCAAAAGATGCAAACGACCCAGGCGAGCTACGCCGGTGCCGGCAATGAAAAGCTGAATGAGTGCAACTGATCGCAGGAGCGATAGTATTCCCGGCACAGGATGCGTGCTGCGTTCTGGCAGGCAGCGGGGTAGCAAGTAAGGAAGTCGAGGAAGATCTCTCGATCAATGGATGCAAGAAAACATTGGCACTTCGTCTCCGCGGTTATCCCGTCGGAGCAACCGGACAAAACAGAAGCCAACCCGAGGATTCGTCCCGGCCCGAAGACTTCGAGAGCGATTCGCCGGCCACCTTTGAGTTCGAGCGAGAGTTTCACTCTCCCCTCAAGCAAAAACAAGACGCTGCTGAGCGGCTGCACGCCGGTGAAAAGGACAGTATCGCCTGAGCAATGCGAAAGCACTGCAAGCGATTCAAGCGCGCTCCTCGCTTCGTGCGGCAAATTGTTGAAGAGATCATCTGCCTCGGACCGGCCAGCCTGAAACCTCGGCTCCGTTTTGCCTTTCACCAACTCCAGCGTATGCATTCATCCACCTCCGCCGGATTCTCCGTCGATTCCCTTGAACAACGACCGCTACGCTTCGGCCCGGGCCTCTCGAATGTCGAACCGCAGCCTCTTGGGCCACATTTCGTGCGCAGTTGTCCGTGGCCGCGGCGTTTTCGCGCTCCTGGCCATCAATTCCCCGATGTCCGCGAGAAGATTGCTCGCGTCGCTCCCGAGCGTCGCATCCGCAAAAGAGTCGCAGTCGGCCGAATCGTTGGCGATCGATGCCACAGGTACACGGGAGCCCAATGAGCGAATCAAAAACGTGAGCCGTTCCCTTTTTTCTGCCGGGATGAAATGGCCGAGGAGAACCACATCGAAATCGCCGGCCCGGAAGTGGCGAATGGCCTCCTCCACTGAGCCTGCCGACACGACGAAGTACCCCGCGGCCTTCCAGGCGGGGTCACTAGCCATGAGTATCCATGGATCCACTCCAACGGCGAGAACAACGGTGACAGACATAGAGACCTCCGAAAGATGAAAATGATTGAAGCCGGGATCAAGTCACACTTGCGCGTGATCGTTTTGTTTCCCGAGCGCACACCAAGCGAGCAAAAGCAGCGCTATCCGGCGCGCATTCCACGCCGATGCTTTTTGCCCTGGGATGCAGATTCTCTTTTTCAGCTCTTTGCAGACGGAGGAAAATGGGCAATGGGAGCCTGCTCCCGGAACGCCACCCTGGCGTTTGAAACCTTAGCAGCCCACCCTGCGATGTGTACTCCTCTTGGCCCGCCAAATATGTTGCAGCCAGTTCCAGCGGAAGGATGGAGTATTTCCTGGAATCACGTATTTGCCGCAGGTTAATGTCGTTAGAGGAAAATGTAGGCCTTAAAATCAGGCTGAACAAGCCGGAACTTGCCGAAAGTGTTGTAGGAAGCGAGCAGTCAATTTTGTAGGAATCGCCCTACGATCGAGACCCCATCAGGCGATTCACTCAACGGTCGAGCTGATGATCGACGGCATAACGCACCAGCTCAGAAGACGCTTTTAAGTGCAGTTTCTCAAGGATGCGTGTCCGGTAGGTGCTCACGGTTTTTGCGCTCAACGATAATTGTTCTGCAATTGCGGTTGTGGTCTTTCCGGCGGCGATCATGCGCAGGACTTCAAATTCGCGATCCGAGAGGATTTCGTGGGGCGCCCGCAATAAATCCGTGTTAAGGCCGGCAGCAAGTGTCTCCGCCAAGTCCTGGCTGACGTACCTGCCCCCGCCGATCACCTTGCGAATGGCCTCGATCAGTTGAGCCGGTGCGCTCTCTTTTTCGAGGTATCCTGAAGCGCCTGCCTTGAACGCCCGAACCGCGAATTGCTCCTCGGAGTGCATGCTGAAGATAATGACGGGCAGCTTGGGATGTTCAGCCCGGATTTGCTTGAGCACCTCAAGACCTCCTCGTCCAGGCAGTTCAATGTCGAGGATCATTACATCCCAGCGTTCCCGGGCTACCAGATCGAGAGCCTGCTGGGCGTGCCGCGCTTCTCCAAATTCAGCCCCATGAAACTCGTCCTCGAGGATCCTTTTCAGGCCCTGGTGAATCACGGCGTGATCGTCAACGATCAATATTTTCATGTATCTCCAGCACCGAGTTTTGAGCCGCGTCCAGGGGAACCCGCAATGTGATTGTAGTGCCCATAGCGAGCGCGCTCTCAATGTGAAGCTGGGCGCCCAAAAGCACCGCCCGTTCGCGCATGCCTACAATCCCAAGGGCCCGTGTGTTCACGAGCTCATCCACCAGGAAGCCGACGCCATCGTCGTTGACGGTCAGGATTGCCTGGTCTTGCTCGCGCGCAAGCGTGACCAGAACATGCTTTGCCTGGGAATGACGGGCAACGTTGGTCAGGGCCTCCTGGCAGATGCGGAAGACCTCAATCCTCTGGTCGCTGGAGAAGCCGAAGGTCTCTTCAGAGACTTGCGCCGTGCAAGAGATTCCCGTGTGGCGCTGGAACTCCGCGACGTGCCATTCGATGGCCGGGGCCAGGCCGGCCGAATCGAGCATTTGCGGCCTTAACTCGGTGGCCAGCCGCCGCACCAGGGCGATCGTGGAATCGACAGCCTTGATTGAATCCTGAACCATGGGGATCCAATTGTTTTCGCCCTTCTCATGCTTCCGCAAGATCCAGTTGAGATCCATTTTCATGCTGGTCAAAGCCAATCCCAGTTGATCGTGGAGCTCGCGCGAGATCCTGAGGCGTTCTCTCTCGCTGGCAGTCTGCAACCGCGCCGCAAGGGCGCGCATCTGATCCTCTGACCAGCGCAGCTTATCCTCAGCCCGTTTTCGCTCCGTGATGTCGCGGAGAATGACGGTGAACAGCTTTTCTCCTCCGGCCTGCACATGAGAGATTGTGGCTTCGATCGGAAACTCTTCACTGCCGGTGCGCAGAGCAGTGAGAATAGCCGGTGAACTCATGGAGCGGGTGGTCACCCCTTCCAATCCAAAGCGCCGGATCTGCTCGCTGTGGCCCGCACGCGATGCCGCTGGAATGAACCGATCGAGCGTGGTTCCGATCGCTTCCGACGCCGCACATTCGAAAATCTTCTCAGCCGCGCGATTGAAGACGACAATGTGCTGCAGCTCATTCACCGAGATGATGGCGTCCATCGCGGAGCCGACGATGCCTTGCAGCTTGTCCTGACTTTCCTGCATTGCTTCTTCCGCATTCTTGCGGTGGGTGATCTCTTCGGTAAAAATTACGATTCCCCCAACGTTGCCGGCAGCGGCCTTCCAGGGGCGCAGCTCCCACCTCACCCACTGCGTAGTTCCGTCGGCCCTTTCAAAGGGATCGGCCGCCTTTCTTACCACCTCCCCGGCGAGCCCACGGCGATGGGCTTCCTTCCATTCCGCGGAGATTTCGGGGAATACATCGTAGTGCGATAGCCCGCGCAACTCGCGATCGCCCAGGCCATAGTCAACCAGCCAGCGCCGGCTCGCGTACAGGTAGCGCATTTGGCCATCGAACATTGCCAGCGCGACTGGGGCATGCTCGATAAAGAGCCGGAGCGACCCCTGCTCTTGTTCGAAAACTGCAAGCCTGACGTGGTTGCGGCGGAAACGATCGGCCACGCCGCACAGGAGCGCGCCCGTCCCTATGAATAAGGCCAGACTGACGGCATCCGAAGTGCCCGCGATGGTCCATTTTCCGATTGGCGGGAGAATCCAATAATCCACCAGCAGAGCGGAGAGCGTTGCAGCCAGCAATCCCGGCCAGAAACCGGAGAGCAAAGCAACAATCATGATGGCGGGATAGAAGGTGATGAAGGGAGGCAGTGCGATCCCAAAATAATGCACCAGGATCTGGCGCAACAGAAAGGCGGCCGCAACCAGACCGATCGTATTGCCGATACGAAGCGCCAGCATACCGATCCTGGGAACACCAACTCCTGGCATGCTACAACCCTCAGGGAGCTGATACCTTTTTTGCAGATCGGTTGAAAGTGAAGCAGTCTTGCAATATGGGTGGAGCTTCGAAATGTAAAGTAGATCAAATTTTACACCCCCACCGAGTCGCATCGGGACATTCTTTTCCTTTGCGGATGGTCTCGCGAGCGGTATTTAATCTATATTCATTCCGGTAAGGCCCGGTGAAGCGGGATGAGTAGCCCCAAAAAGATGAGCTTCGAA
>JBEKWT010000199.1:0-6039 GCA_049512795.1 Occallatibacter sp. | reverse complement strand
TTGCGAAACACGCCCTTCGGCCAGCGCAGCGCCGGCGGCTTGAAGTTCTTCAGCCGCGCGGCCATCTCTTCTTTGCTGATCTCAACGTCAAGCGTCCGCTTCGTAACGTCAAAATGAATGATGTCGCCCTCGCGCACCGCCGCAATCGGCCCGCCGACAAACGCTTCGGGCGCAACGTGGCCCGCGGTAAATCCGCGCGTCGCGCCACTGAATCGCCCATCGGTAAGCAGCGCCACCTGCGCGCTCAACTCCGCATTCGAGCTGATGGCCGCCGTCACCTGCAGCATCTCGCGCATGCCCGGGCCGCCCTTCGGCCCTTCGTAGCGAATCACCACCACGTCGCCGGGCTTGATGCCGCCTGCCTGCACAACCTTGAAGCAGTCTTCTTCAGAGTCAAACACGCGCGCCGGGCCTCGATGTTCGTACTTGCCCGCCGCGGCAATCTTCATCACGCAACCCTCGGGCGCGAGATTGCCTTTCAGAATCACCAACCCGCCGTTGGGCTTGATGGGCTTTTCGAAAGTGGCGATCACGTCCTGTCCCGGAGTCTCTTTGGCGAGCGCGGCTTCTTCGGCCAGCGTCTTGCCGCTCACGGTCATCGCCGACCCGTCGGCGAATCCCGCATCGATCATTCGCTTGGCCAGCAGCCGCGATCCGCCCGCCGCCTGGTAATCCGATGCCACATATTTTCCCGCCGGCGTGAGAGAGCAGATGTACGGCGTGTGCGCTGAGATGGCGTCAAAATCGTCGATGCTCAGCTTGATTCCCATTTCGCGCGCAATGGCCAGCAGATGCAGCACGGCATTCGTCGACCCTCCGCTTGCGGCCACGCTGGCGATTGTATTTTCAAGAGATTTGCGGGTGATGATCTGCGAGGGTCGGCGATTCGCGCGCACAGCGTCCATCAAAATACGGCCGGCCTCGCGCGTGGCCTCGAGTTTCTTTGGTGATGTGGCGGGAACGCCCGAAAGCTCAATCGGCGCGATGCCCAGAATTTCGGCGCTCATCGCCATGGTGTTGGCCGTGAATTGCCCGCCGCACGCGCCCGCGCCGGGACATGCGTTGGCCTCGAGGGCCTCCAATCCCGCATCGTCGATGCGCCCAGCAGCATACGAGCCGATGCCTTCAAACACATTCTGAATCGTGATGTCGATTTTCGTGCCATCAGGTCCGTTTAACTTTCCTGGAGCAATGGACCCGCCGTACAGCATCATGCCCGGTATATCGAGCCGGCACAGCGCCATAATGATGCCCGGCATATTCTTGTCGCATCCACCGATGCCGACGAGGCCGTCGAAAAGATTTCCGCGCGCCATCAATTCGATTGAGTCGGCGATCACCTCGCGGCTCACCAGCGACGCTTTCATGCCCTGCGTGCCCATGGTGATGCCGTCGGAGATAGTGATCGTGTTGAACTCCATCGGTGTGCCGCCCGCTTCGCGAATGCCTTCCTTCAGCGCCTCGGCAATCTCGCGCAGGTGCACGTTGCAGGTGCCGATCTCCGTCCACGTATTCGCGACGCCGATGATCGGCTTGTGCAGATCGTCCTTCTTGAATCCTGCCCCGCGAAAATACGACCGTGCCGCCGCCCGGCTCGGCCCCTCGGTCAACGGAATGCTTTGTCGCTTGCCTTCCACTGTCATCGTCTACCTTGATCCCCTCTTCTTGAGTGAACTCCGCTGTCTTACTTCGCTTTCAGCCAGCCGGCTTCGTCGTGCTTCGTCTCAAACGTGTCCAGCGCTGCAGCGTGCCGCAGCGTCAGGCCGATATCGTCGAGCCCCTCGAGCAGGCAAAACTTTCTGAAGGGATCGATTTCGAACTTCGCCGAGAATCCATGTCCATCGGTCACCGTTTGCGCTTCAAGCGAAACCGTGAGCTGATAATTGGGGATGTTTTGCGCGTTTCGGAGCAGCGTATCGACCTCACCTTCGGAAAGTCGCGCCAGCACGATCCCGTTCTTGCCCGCATTCGAAAAAAAGATATCGGCGAAAGTCGGCGCAATCACCACGCGAAATCCATAGTCGCTGAGCGCCCACGCGGCGTGCTCGCGGCTTGATCCGCAGGCGAAGTTCCTGCCCGCAACAAGAATCTTCGCGCCCTGGTAACGCGGGTCGTTCAAAACGAATCCTGCGATCGGCTCGCCGTCCGGCGTCTGGCGCCAGTCGAAGAACAGAAAATCGCCGTAGCCAGTGCGCTCAATGCGCTTCAAAAACTGCTTGGGAATAATCTGGTCGGTATCGACATTAGCGCGGTCGAGCGGCGCAGCCAGTGCGGTCAATGTACGAAAGGGTTCCATTAAGCCTCTACCTCCTCGTTGGCAAATTCGCGAACTGGCCAGTTGCGGATGTCCACAAAGTGCCCGGCAATTGCTGCTGCCGCGGCCATTTCCGGCGACACCAGGTGCGTGCGCCCGCCGCGACCCTGCCGCCCCTCGAAGTTGCGATTGCTGGTCGAGGCGCAGCGCTCGCCCGGCGACAAAATATCGGGATTCATGCCCAGGCACATGGAGCAGCCCGGCTCCCGCCAATCAAAGCCGGCCTCGCGAAAGATGACGTCCAGGCCTTCCCTTTCCGCCTGCGCCTTCACCTGCTGCGAGCCGGGAACCACCATCGCGCTCACATGCGTTGAGACTTTGTGGCCGGCCGCAATCTTCGCCGCCGCGCGCAGGTCCTCAATGCGACCATTCGTGCAGGAGCCAATGAAGACGCGGTCGATCGCAATCTCTTCAAACGGAGTTCCCGCCTTCAGGTCCATATATTCGAGCGCCCGCTCGAACGACTTGCGATCAACTTCGCTTGTCGCGTTTGCGGGGTCTGGAACATTCGACACTACCGGAGCCACCATGCCGGGGCTCGTTCCCCAGCTCACGTACGGAACCAGCGTGGCTGCATCGATTACCAGTTCGCGATCGAACTTCGCGCCAGGATCAGAAGGCAGTTTCTTCCATTCGGCAACAGCTTTTTCCCAGTCTGCGCCCTTCGGCGAAAACTGGCGGCCTTTCAGGTACGCGAACGTCGTTTCGTCCGGCGCGATCATGCCTGCGCGCGCGCCCGCTTCGATGCTCATGTTGCAGATGGTCATGCGGCCTTCCATCGAAAGCGCTCGAATCGCCGAGCCCGAATATTCGATCACGCAGCCCGTCGCGCCATCTGTTCCGATTTGGCCGATGATGGCCAGGATCACGTCCTTCGCAGTAACGCCCAGCGGCAGCTTGCCCTCGATTGCGATGCGGAAGGTCTTCGGCTTCGACTGCGGCAGCGTCTGCGTGGCCAGCACGTGCTCCACCTCGCTGGTGCCGATGCCGAATGCGAGAGCCCCGAACGCGCCGTGCGTCGAAGTGTGCGAGTCGCCGCACACAATCGTCATGCCCGGCTTGGTCAGTCCCAGTTCCGGCCCGATGACGTGCACAATTCCCTGCTCGCGTGAGTTCACGTCGTATAGCTCGACGCCGAAATCCGCGCAGTTCTTGCGCAACGTGGCAATCTGCTTTGCCGAGATCTGGTCCACGATGTTCAGCCGGCCTTCAATAGTCGTCGGCACGTTGTGGTCCACGGTGGCGATGGTGCGGTCGGGCCTGCGTACTTTGCGCCCGGCGATCCGCAGTCCTTCAAAGGCTTGCGGCGAGGTCACTTCGTGCACCAAGTGCAGATCGATGTAGAGCAGCGTGGGCTCGCCCTTCGGCTCAACCACCACATGCTGCTCCCATACCTTCTCGAATAATGTTTTCGCTTCGATACTCATTGAAGTAAAGCTCCTAAATCTGCTTCCAGCTTCCGGCTCTTACGCCTGTACGAGCTGCTCCTTCACCGTCTCTCGCACCTTCGCGCCCATTTCTTTTGTCGAGAGAACCGTCAACCCCTCTTTGTCGCCGCGCGCCAGGTCCGGTGTGCGGAAGCCCTGCTCGAGAACTTTGCGCACCGCCGACTCAATCGCCGCGGCCTCGGCCTCTAGTCCGCCCGAGTGACGCAGAATCAATGCGCCGGTCAGAATCGCTCCCAGCGGATTGGCCAATCCCTTGCCGGCAATGTCCGGCGCCGATCCGTGGACGGGTTCATACAAATTCACCTTGCCGCCGATCGTCGCCGAAGGCAACATGCCCAGCGAACCGGTGATCACCGCTGATTCGTCACTCAAAATGTCGCCAAACAGATTCTCCGTGAGCACCACATCGAAGTCGCGCGGCCGGTTCATCAGGTGCATCGCCATCGCATCCACATATTGGTGTTCCACCGTAACACCGCGAAACTCCTTTGCAACCTCGTTCACCGTCGCGCGCCAAAGCTGCGAAACCTCGAGCACATTCGCCTTGTCCACGCTCGTCAACTTCTTGCGGCGCTTGCCGGCCAGCTCGAACGCGATCCGCGCCACGCGAGCCACTTCGTCGCGCGTGTAACGCATCGTGTTCCAGGCCTCACCTGAACTTTGATTCCACTCGCGCGGCTTGCCGAAGTAAAGCCCGCCCAGCAGCTCGCGCACAAACAAAACATCCGCCCCGTCCACGATCTCCGGTCGCAACGGGCTGTTCACCGCCAGCTCCTTGAAGGCAAACGCGGGCCGCAGATTGGCGAATCCGCCCAGCGCTGCGCGAATCGCCAGCAAGCCCGCCTCGGGCCGCTTGTCCGGCGGAAGCGAATTGAACTCGTTGCCGCCCACCGCGCCCAACAAAACCGCGTCTGATGCGAGCGCCGCTTCGAGCGTGTCCGCAGGCAGTGGCGTGCCGTCCTGCACGATGGCCACCCCGCCAATGCGCTTCTCCATGAAAGCGAAATCGTGCCCGCCCAGCGCCGCAATCTCCTTCAACGCAGCGACCGCTTCGTTGGTCACTTCGGGTCCGATGCCGTCTCCGGCCGTCACTAGAATCCTCAGCTTCATTTTTCAGTTCTCAGTTCTTAGCTCGCAGTTCTCAGTTCCCAAAGGTCAGAGGCAGCGATCCCGGTCCCTTGGTCCCTGTCTTTTTCAATCCAGCTCGCTCACCGGCTCCGTGCGCCGTTCGCGAATGTTGTCCGGCAGCAATCCAACCAAATCCTGATCGTAGATGTTCTTCTTGCGGTCGGCCAGCGCCACAAACCGGTAGTAGACGTGCTGCAACTCGTCGCGCGAGACCGTGAAGCCGAGCTGTTCCAATCTATGTCTCAAAGCAGCGCGGCCGGAGTGCTTGCCCAGCACGAGATGCGTCTTGGCCACGCCCACCAGTTGCGGCGTCATGATCTCGTAGCACAGCGGATTGGCCAGCATGCCGTGCTGGTGGATGCCCGACTCGTGCGCAAATGCGTTCGCGCCCACAATCGCCTTGTTGGGCGAAGGCCTGAAGGTGATGAGTTGGCCCAGCACTTCGCTTGTCGGATAAAGCTGGTCCAATTTGATGGCCGTCGAAATGCCGAAGTGGTCGCCGCGCACGTAAAGAGCCGCCGCAATCTCCTCAAGCGCAGCGTTACCGGCCCGCTCGCCGATGCCGTTGATGGTGCACTCCACCTGGCGTGCGCCCGCCTGCACGGCCGCGAGCGAGTTGGCCACGGCCAGCCCCAAATCGTCGTGGCAGTGCGCGGAAAGCACCACGCCCTGGGCGTCGATGGCGAAAATCCGTTCGCGCACCTCACGGAACATCTGCCCGTACTCTTCCGGCGTGGTGTAGCCCACGGTGTCGGGCATATTGATCGTCGTGGCGCCGGCATCGACGGCGATGCGCACCATCTCCACCAGAAAATCGCGGTCCGAGCGGGTCGCATCCTCGGGCGAAAACTCCACGTCATCGCAAAGCGAACGCGCCAGGCGCACCGACTCGCCGCAAAGCTCCAGCGCTTGGGCGCGGCCGAGCTTCAATTTGTATTCCAAGTGCAAATCGCTCGACGCCAGAAAAACATGGATGCGCGCGCGATCGGCAAATTGAAGCGCCCGCGCGGCCATCTCAATGTCTTCTTTTTTTGCCCGAGCCAACGACGCGATGCGCGGCTTGCGAATGGCTTGCGTAATCGTCGCAATTGCCGCAAAATCACCCTCCGAGGCCATGGCAAAGCCGGCCTCGATGATGTCCACGCCCAG
>JBEKWT010000198.1:0-6041 GCA_049512795.1 Occallatibacter sp. | reverse complement strand
CGCCGCCCGCGCAAAACGCGCCGCCGCCCGCGCAAAACGCGCCGCCGCCCGCGCAAAACGCGCCGCCGCCCGCGCAAAATGCGCCGCCGTCCGCGCAAAACGCACCCACGCTGTCCGCCGAAAGCGCTCAGCAGCTCGCTGCCGCCATGCAAGTCATCCAGAAGGAACTCAACTCCGTGGGCAAGCTCAACTTTATCGTTCATTCGTCGAATGCGGATGAGGTAGGGACATCTCGGTACAGCGTATTGCTGACCAAGTTAGTCGCCGATCCCTCGACCTGCACCATCCATTACCACTGGTGGAGATCGATCGCTGGCAATGTGGTGGACGACGATGACGTCTCGATCGGCCTGCACGACGTGCTGGGGGTCCTGACGATGCCAAGCGATCAGTATTTCAAGAAAGTAGCTGAGGAAGAGGGGGCGACCCCCGACGAGTTGAAAAGTTTTTACGAGAACTTCGACCCACCCCTGTTTGTCGTTGCCATGAAAACGGCGGCAGACGACGCCAATGGGTTCTCGTTTACCGATCAAAAGCAGGCAAGCCGCGTTGGCGAGGCCGTGACACAGGCAGTAAAGTTATGCGGTGGCAAGCCGGATCCATTTTGACGAAACGGCCAATCTGGCAGTCGGCCAATCCGTCATGCGCGCCAAATCAGCGGGCCGGCAGCCCGTCGAGCCAACGGCTCATCGCGTCCGCCGCTTCCTTGTTCACTTCGCCTTCGGGATTCAGCCAGACCAGCATCTTGTGCGCCGCGACCTTTTTGTAAGCCTCCGGCTCTTGCCTCGCGCCCGCCGGCCCAACGCCACTTCCATTCGCGCGCTCAAACCACAGCACCGGCACTCGAACCGCTCCCGCCGCCGCATTCAGATCGTATCGATCGCGCACCAGCAGCCGCGCAGGAACCAGCCGCGCCCGCGCATCGTTGAAGATCGCTCCCATCGGATCGTCGATCGGCGAATCCACAACCACCCCGGCCAGTCCCGGATGCTCTGCGGCAGCTTCAAGCGCCAGATTCGCGCCCAGCCCCGTCCCGTCGAGCACGATTGTCCCGGCGTTGATCTGTCGCGTTCCGGTCAGATAATCGAGCGCCCATTCTGTATCCTGCCGCCAGTGCGCCTCGCTGGGCCGCGTAAACTGGCTCGCCCCATAGCCGCGATAATCGAACGCCAGCACATTCACGCCCACGCCGTGCAGCCGCACTAACTCGTCCACCGTGTCTCCCAAATTGCCGTCCGCCCCGTGCAGATAAATCACGGTGAACCGCGCGAACCGAGCCCCTTGCGTCGCAGGAATCCACCAGCCCCTGAGCCGTGGCTCGCCTGCATCCGTCACCGCGAATGCAACCGGATCGAACGCCAAACCCGCGCTGCCGGGCGTTCTCGCAACCGCCGCCGCCGGGTGCGTGTCAGCCGCCGGATGCGCGGCAGCTACCGGATGATAGAGCAATTGCCAGCTCCCCTGCCAGAAAAGCAGGCACAACCCGAGCCAGCCGCAGAAGACCGCCGCCGCGATCGTCGCGCAGATTGCCAACAGCAGCCATCTCCCCGAGACAAGCTGCGGCTTCTCGCGGCCTTTTCTGCCGTTCGAGTCTCGCCTGCCGCTCGCGTCCTGCCTGCTGCCGCGGTCATCTTTGCCACCGGCCGCCGGCCTTCGCGACACAACTTGCGACCTTGTTTTCTCGCGCGACATGATTGCGGTCCGCTGCTCTCCCCACTCCAACTTCTGGAATCACTTCCATCCTAACCGCCGCCTACCCAAAACCTCGCCGCGCACGCCGGTGTATATTTCTCCTTGGTGTGAACCAATCCATCGTCGGGAAGCGATTCCAATGACAACCGTACATCGCGAAGTCACAATGCCGGCAGCGAATGAAATTCTTCTCATCGCCAGCGGCGATCTCCGCCTCTCCGCCAACCAGGTGTGCTGGCCCGCACAGCGCGACATGGAACAAAAACTCACCGCTGCATTCGCACAAAAGGGCTTCAAGCTCGTCCGCGCCCACGCCTACGACGAGAAGCTGAAGCACGGCTTCATCTCTTCGCAGCGCCAGGGTATGGACGTCTTCATGAAGATCCATCCCCAGGCGCGCCTCGTCTTTGCGACTGCGGCCTGGCAGTACAGCCATCATGTCCTTCCCGGCCTGCGCTCGCACCAGGGGCCGATCCTCACCGTCGCCAACTGGTCGGGCCAGTGGCCCGGTCTCGTTGGCCTGCTTAATCTAAACGGCTCTCTCGTCAAAGCCGGCAAGCCCTTCTCTTCGATCTGGAGCAAGGACTTCACCGACGCCTACTTTCAGAACGCACTTGCCGAATGGCTTCGCGACGGCAGAATCACGCACGATCTTTCGCACGTTCATCCGCTCGACCAGAGCAAGTTGCCCGCCGCCAGCGCCAAGTTGGGCGCCGAGCTCGCCGCCGCACTCAAGCATCGCAAAGCCATCATGGGCGTCTTCGATGAAGGCTGCATGGGCATGTACAACGCCATCATCGATGACGAGTTGCTCAATCCCGCGGGAATCTTCAAGGAGCGGCTCAGCCAGTCTGCTCTCGTCGCCAAAATGCGCACCGTCACGGACGCCGAAGCTCAGGCCGTCTATCAATGGCTCGTGAACAAAGGTGTCAAATTCGACTTCGGCAAGGACGCATCGACCGATCTGACGCTCGATCAGGTCCTCGACCAGTGCAGAATGTACATCGCGGCGGTCCGCATCGCGCACGAATTCGGCTGCGACGCCGTCGGTATTCAATATCAGCAGGGCCTCAAGGACATGGTGCCCGCATCCGACCTCGCCGAAGGCATGCTCAATAATTCCGATCGTCCCCCGGTCCACGCAGAAGGGAAATCTGACGGAAACAAAGCCGAGCTCTATGCCGGGCAGCCGCTCCCGCACTTCAATGAAGTCGACGAGTGCGCCGGCGTCGACGCGCTGGTCACCAATCTCTGCTGGAAGGCATTGGGCCTCGACCCATCAACCACTCTCCACGATGTCCGCTGGGGCGAGCACTACAAAGGTGCCGGCGGCTCTGACAACGGCGTCGCCAACTCTGGCAATAGCGCCAACGGCTCTGACAACATCGACGCGTTCGTCTGGCTGCTTCAGATCTCCGGCGCAGCCCCCGCCAATCATTTCGCCGGCGGCTACGCTGGCGCCGTCAGCGAGCGCCAGCCCGCCATGTACTTCCCCCTCGGCGGAGGATCGCTCAAGGGCGTTGGCAAACCCGGCGAAATCGTATGGAGCCGCGTCTTTGTCGAGGGAGGCGCTCTTCACGTCGATCTCGGCCGCGGCACTGTGGTCAGTCTGCCCGCCGCCGAAACCGAACGCCGCTGGCGCGAAACCACCATCCAGTGGCCCATCGTCCACGCCATCCTGCACGGCGTCAGCCAGAATCAGATGATGGCCCGCCACCGCGCCAACCACGTTAACATCGCCTACGCGTCCTCTGTCGAAGTCGCCGACAAAGCCCTCGCGACCAAAGCTTCAATGTTCGCCGAACTCGGCGTGAAGGTGCATCTCTGCGGCGTCACGCAGTAAGTTCAGCGCATTATTCCGGTAGCGCATCTTTCCTGTACCGCCGGCGTCCTCGCCGGCTGTCGCGTGGGCGTCCTCGCCCGTACTGATCACAATCAAGCGAGCAGCTCAAAGCTGTCTCTTTACTGCCTCATCTCTTCCGCCGTCACCGCCGCCGCCATCTCTCTCGCCGCCGGAATGATGCCCATCTCCTCGTAAATCGGCCGCACCACGCGCCGCAGCGCCGGCAGTCGCGACATAAACCACGCCGCCCCAAGCACCACCACCACTCCGTTCAGAATGACCGTCCACTGCGCGCCGGCCAGCGGCGCCCCCCCGAGGAACCACATTGGCATTGCCGGAATGGCATGAGCCAGCGTTCCTGCCAGCAGGCTGCCGAACGGCGCCATCCCCATGAAGGCCATCGTGTAGTAGCTCATCACGCGCCCGCGCTTGTCCTCATCCACCAGCGTCTGGATGATCGTATTGCTCGCCGCCATCCCCTGCATCATGCCCATGCCTGCGATGAGCACCATCAGCATCGACAGCCAGAAAACGTGCGACAGCCCGAAGCCGATCAGTCCCAGTCCGAACACAGCCGCCGCAACAGGAATCATGCGGATCAATCCGCGCACGCTCTTGCGCGCCGCCAGAGACAGCGCGGAGATCAGCGCGCCCACTCCCATCGCTCCCATCAGGAACCCGAGCGTGTGCGGTCCTCCGTTCAGCACCTTGGCTGCAAAAATCGGCATCAACACCACAAACGGCATGCCCATCAAGCTGACTAATGCAAACAATGTCAGAATCGTGCGAATGGGCAGGAAACCTGCAACATAACTCCAGCCCTCCTTCAATTCCGTCAGCATCGATGTAGCCTTCCGCAGCACTGCCACTGCGTCCAGCCGCATCATCAGCAGCGAAGCAATCACCGCAATGTAGCTGATGCCATCGATTAGAAAGCACCATCCCTCGCTGGTCGCCGCGATCAACATTCCGGCCAGCGACGGCCCAATCAACCGCGCCACATTCACCATCGACGAATTGATCGCAATCGCGTTCCCAAGGTCGGCGCGGTCGCCTACCATCTCCACCATGAACGCCTGTCGTCCCGGCATGTCGAATGCATTGACGATGCCCTGCAGCACGCTCAAAATCAGAATCAATTCAACGGTAATGTGTCCAGAAAGTGTCAACGCGGCCAGCAAAAATGACTCGATCATGGACAGCGTCTGCGTCCACACCAACACTTGTCTGCGGTTCAGCCGGTCAACCCAAACGCCGGCAAAAGGCGCAAAGAGAAACGTGGGAATCTGCCCAGCAAAGCTCACCGTGCCCAGCAGCAGCGCCGACCCCGTCAGCCGGTACACCAGCCACGACGTCGCAATGCGCGTCATCCAGGTGCCGATCAGAGAGATCGTCTGGCCGCCGAAGAAGAGCCTGAAGTTGCGATGCCGCAGCGCGCGCCACGCGTGCGATGCGCCGCTCAACGTGCGTGTCCTTATCTCCGCGTCCGGCCCTTCCAGCGGCGCGTTCGTCGCAGGGCTCCGCCGCATCTCCCCTGAATCCACATCGCTCACTCTTCCGCAGCCTTCGCCGCGATTCCTTCTGCTGCCGCAAGGTTCTGCATCAGCTCCGCGGGAACATTGTGGCGGCCGCGCAGATAATCCGCGGAGTTATAGGAAATCCATACTTTTCCGGCTTCGTCTTCCCAGACCAGGATCTTGAGCGGCAAATCGATCGCGATGCTTGGCGCTGCCACCATCACGGGAGTGCCGGCCTTCGGGTTCCCGAAGATCAGCAGCTTTGTGGGGCGCATCTTCATTCCCGCCTTCTCGGCTTCTCCGCTGTGATCGACGAGAGCAAACAGCCTCACGCCCCTCGCATCGAGAATGTCGCGCACCCTCTCCACAGTCGCGTCCACCGAATGATGGCTGGCTATGTCGACAATTCCGCTCGCGCTCATGTCCAAAATCATACGTGAGCCCATCGCATTTTTTAGAACACAAATTGAAAGGCCCCTCGCCGCGGCGAGAGGCCCTGTCCTTCGCGTGCCCGCTCAGCTCACGCGCTCGATCGTCACCGACTCCAGCACCACCGGCTTGTGCGGTTTGTCCTGCGCGTTGCGCGGAACCTTCGAAATCCTGGTCACGATGTCCTCGCCCTCCACCACCTCGCCAAAAATCGTGTGGTTGCCGGTGAGCCATGGAGTCGCCGCGACCGTAATAAAAAACTGGCTGCCGTTGGTATTCGGGCCGGAGTTGGCCATGGCCAGCTTGAATGGCTTGTCAAACTTGTGCGCCGAGCCGCGCGTCTCATCCTGAAAGCGGTAGCCCGGCCCGCCCATTCCAGTGCCCGCCGGATCGCCGCCCTGAATCATGAAATCGGGAATCACGCGGTGGAAAATCGTGCCGTGGTAAAGCTTGTCCTTTGACTTGGCGCGCGTCACCGGATGCGACCACTCCTTCGCGCCTTCGGCCAGCTCGATAAAGTTCTTGACGGTGATGGGCGCGTCGGCCTCGAATAGCCGAAC
>JBEKWT010000197.1:0-6048 GCA_049512795.1 Occallatibacter sp. | reverse complement strand
GTACTCATCGTCTTCCTGTTGCAATGGGGCTACTTCGCGCTGTTTGAGGCTTTCGGAAACGGGCGCACTCCCGGCAAGCGCGTAGCCCGGATTCGCGTCATTCACCAGTCGGGCCGCGGCATCAATTTTGTGGAGGCGCTGGCCCGCAACCTGGTTCGCTTCGTCGACTATTTCCCGAGCTTCTACGCAGTTGGCCTGGTGGCCATCTTCCTCAGCCGTCGCAATCAACGGCTTGGCGACATGGTTGCCGGGACGCTCGTGGTACGGGACCGCGAGGTCGATTCGCCGCACTGGGGCGAGAGCGCATCGCGCACCTTTACGGCGCCGACGCTGATCGCGGAGTCGCCGATCCCGCCGCCGCACCTGCGCGTTGTGTTGCCGGCGCCCGCGCTGGCACGGCTCTCCGCGTCGGATCTGGAGGTGCTGGAAGGCTTTTTTGCGCGGCGTCTCGACATGGACCTGACTACGCGCGCTGCGCTGGCCGGCCGCATCGCCTCGGCTCTTTGCGCCAAGTCAGGTCTAAGCATTCCCCAGGACACCAGCGTGGAGACATTTCTCGAAGCCGTCGCGCATCAGTTCCGCGGGCTGGGGCGGATGAATTAGAGCGCAGGGGCCTGGCCGACGAACTGCGCGAATGACGGTATGATTCGCTGGCGGGCACGATGCGAATTCAGGGGGTATATTAAGATTTTGCCCAGAAACCGGCAGCGAGTACGTGGGCCAAAGCGATTCTGCAAAGAACAGCCCGGTATTGCGGCAGGCACGCCGCGCCGGCATTGGGACACGAGGAGAGCAAGAACATGGCCAAGAGCGTGAACAAAGTTTTTCTTCTAGGCAACGTAGGCAAGGACCCCGAGATTCGTGCGACAGGCGGCGGCACCATGGTGGCCAACTTTTCTCTCGCCACCAGCGACCGCTTTCAGGACGCACAGGGCAACTGGCAGGACCGCACCGAGTGGCACAACCTGGTCGCCTTCAAGCGCACAGCCGAAATCGTCCGCGATTATGTGAAGAAAGGGTCGAAGCTTTTTATCGAAGGCAAGATTCAGACGCGCAGTTGGGAAGACAAGGACACCAAAGCCAAGCGCTACCGCACCGAAATCATCGTCAACGATCTCTCGCTGCTTTCAGGGCGCGACGATTCGCAGGGCGGCTACAGCCGTTCGTCCAGCTCTCAAAATGCCGCCGTGAACGAGGACCAGCGCCAACCCGCCGGCCAGGACGACTTCGCGCAATCAGCCGAAATCTCCGACGACGATATTCCGTTCTAGAAGCAGGGACCAAGGGAGCGAGCGACCGGCGAGTTGCTGCGAAAGCGTATGGTCGCGCGATGAATGGCGATTCGCCGCCCTTCTGAGAGGCCGTCACTCGCGCCAGGGAGAATTCAAATGAAAATGTTCTTTATCGTTTCGCTGCTCGCCGCTTGCATGGCGCTGCCTGCACAGGAGACGCGCCGCGAGGACAGCCACGCCACTGGCAATCCGGCCGTCGACTCGAAGCCGAACAGCCCCGATGTCCCCGATGTGTTTGCGGTCAGCGGGCATCTGGAGCGGATCGTCGTGCTTCGCTTCAAGTTTGGAACCGATCTGCTCGCCGGCCTGCGAAAGATGATCGCGCAGGAGAAGATCAAGAACGCCGTGATTCTTTCGGGCTTCGGGTCGGTGCGCGGGTACCAGGTGCACCAGGTTGCGAACCGCGACATGCCGTCGAAGATCCTGTTCGTCAAAAACCCCACCGCGCCGGCCGACATCATCGGCATGAGCGGCATGGTGATGAACGGGCGCATCCACCCGCACATCACGCTGGCCAACGGCGACAAGGCCTTCGGAGGCCATCTGGAGCCGGAGACCACCGTCTTCACTTTTGCCGTTGTCACTCTGGGCATTCTCGACGACTCGCTCGACATGAGCCGGTTTGACGACTCGAGCTACAGGTAGCCGCCGCCTACGCGGACGACTCCTTTGCAGGTTCGACCAGCGGATCGTTGTCGCGATCGGTAACCTCGGCGATCGCTGCCAATCGTCCGGCCAGCTCGTCGGTCCAGCAATTTTCGGGCGCGCGCCAGCTCCAGTTGCCGGTGGGCACCGCCGGCGTGTTCATGCGCGCCTCCGAGCCCAGCTCCAGCAAATCCTGCACGGGAACGATCGCCATCTCAGCCACGCTCGCCTCGGCAGCGCGAATCAGCGGCCAAACGGGCCGGCCGCTCACTGGACCAAGGAGCGCTTCGACAGCCGCACGCTCGACTTTGCCGATAGAATTCCACCATCCTTGTGTTGTGTTGTTGTCGTGCGTGCCGGTGTAGGCCACCGTGCCGGTTGTGAATTGCTGCGGCAGGTGCGTGTGCGCGCCTTTGTCGCTGAATCCGAACTGCAGCACCTTCATCCCCGGCATCCCCAGCTCCTTGCGCAGAGCTTCGACTTCAGGAGTAATCAAGCCAAGGTCTTCGGCCACTAGCGGCAACGGCCCGAGAGCCGCTTCAAGCGCGTGAAACAGCTCGAGCCCCGGCGCCTTGACCCACTCGCCCTTGATCGCGGTCTTTTCCTCGGCGGGAATCGCCCAGTAAGCCTCGAAGCCGCGGAAGTGATCGAGGCGCACAATGTCGTAGAGCTCGACGGCGCGGCGAATGCGGTCGATCCACCAATCGAATCGAAGTCCGTTTGCGTCGGGCGCCGCCAGCATATTCCAGCGATAGAGCGGGTTGCCCCAACGCTGGCCGGTGCGCGAAAAGTAATCGGGTGGCACGCCGGCGACGCGGATCGGCTCGAGGTTGTCGTCGAGTTCGAAGATCCCGGGATGAACCCACACGTCGGCCGAATCCATGTTGACGAAGATGGCCACATCGCCCAGGATTCGAATACCGTTCTCCTCGGCCGCGTCTCGCAGTTGATCCCATTGCTGGGAAAAAGCGAATTGCAGCACTCGCTCGATGGCCACCTCGCGGCCGTGTTTCGATTCAGCCTGCGCCAGTGCCTGCGGATCGCGGCGCCGCAGCGGCTCCGGCCACTCGGTCCATGCGCCTGTCTTGAACTCACGCCGCAAAACGGCGTAGAGCGCGTAATCGTTGAGCCAGGCTGCCTCATCACGACGGAACTGCTCAAAATCGGCCCACTGATCTTGAAGTTTCGGCGAGTCCAGCCCGTGATCGAGAAAGTTCCCCGCAGCTTCCTGGAGCAGCGGCAGCTTTCGCCGCTGGACCTCATCGAAATCGACAGCTCCGGAGCGCCCCGCCAGCCCAGCGATGCGCGCGGCGTCAATCCAGCCCCAGTCAACGAGAAACTCCAGGCTGATGAGCGATGGATTTCCGGCGAACGCCGACGACCCCGCGTAAGGCGAATTGCCATATCCGGTGGGGCACAGCGGCAAAACCTGCCAGACGTGCTGTTTGGCGCGCGCCAGAAATGCGGCAAATTCGTGCGCCGCGGGGCCCAGGTCGCCAATGCCGCCATACGATGGCAATGAGCTTATGTGCAGCAAAACTCCAGAGGATCGCTGGAAGTCCATGGTGCAATTATTACCGATGGATCGGCGTCACCCGATTGCAGCCGCATTTGAGACACTATTGGGCGTGTCCCCGAGCAGAGCTGTATCGCGACTCAATCGTTAAGGGAGCCCTCCATTGAAAGCCTGTCTATCGTCTGTTTGCCTTTCCGTTTTCTCTTTCGTCTCCATCCTCGCCATATCGGCGATCCCCGCCGCGGCCGCTGCGCCTCCGTCGCCCGTAACGCTGGCGGCAGGCTGGAAGTTGCAGGACGTGGCCAAGGTTTCGCAATCGGGTGCGCAGGTCTCGTCTGATGGTTTCGACTCAGGCGGCTGGTACACTGCCACGGTCCCCGGCACCGTGCTCACAACGCTGGTCAACGATCATGTTTATCCGGAGCCGCTCTACGGCGAAGACGAGCGCCCCGAGATCATTCCCGAGAGCCTGGTCCACACCTCGTATTGGTACAGAACCGTTGTTCGAATCCCCATCGCATACACGAATCGCCACGTCTGGCTGAACTTTGAGGGCATCAACTACTCCGCGGAAGTCTGGGTGAACGGCGCGCAGGTGGGCACGATCCGCGGCGCTTTTATCCGCGGCGTTTTTGACATCACTGCGCAAGTGAAACCCGGCCAGCCTGCCGTCGTGGCTGTTCTGGTTACGCCAGAACCGAATCCCGGCGTTCCCCACGAACACACTTGGCGCGCCGGTGTCGGCCAAAATGGCGGCATCACCGCCATCGACGGTCCCACGTTTCTTTCGACCCTGGGCTGGGACTGGCTGGATGCCGTTCGCGATCGCGACACGGGGATCTGGCAAAAGGTTTTTCTCTCAGCCACAGGTCCGGTTGTTGTGAAAGACCCGCTGGTCACTACGGATCTGCCGCTGCCCAGGACCGATTCGTCCGACGTCACCGTCAAGACAACTGTTGAAAACGTGAGCGACGAGCCGGTTGACGGCGTGGTTCGCGGCACCATTGAGAACATCGTCTTCGAGCGGCAAGTGACGGTCGCGCCGCACAGCACGCAACAGATCACATTCGACGCAACGAACACGCCGGCTCTGCACATCGACCATCCGCGCCTGTGGTGGCCGAACGGCTACGGCGCGCAGGAGATGTACAAGCTGCACCTTGAATTCCAAGTAGGGGAATTCCAAGCCGGGGAATTCAAAACCGGGAGCGCCGTCTCCGACGCACAGGATGTGGAGTTCGGCGTGCGAAAGATCAGCTACTCCGTTCCCGGCACCGACACGCTGACCATCTCCGTCAACGGCGTGCCCGTTTTCATCCGTGGCGGCGATTGGGGACTCGACGAAGCGTTGAAGCGGATTCCGCGCGCACGGCTGGACGCCGAGATCCGGCTGCACAAGCTGGCCAACCTGAATCTGATTCGCAACTGGGTGGGCCAGAGCACCGGCGAGGACTTCTACGAACTTTGCGACAAGTACGGCCTCCTGGTGTGGGACGAATTTTTCCAGCCCAATCCGCTGGACGGCCCCGATCCCAACGACATACCCACTTACATCGCCAATGTGCGCGACAAAGTTCTCCGCTTCCGGAATCATCCGTCAATCGTGCTGTGGTGCGCGCGCAACGAGGGCGACCCACCGCCGGAGATTGACGCCGCGCTGCGCACGCTTCTCGCCGAGACCGATCCCGCACGGCTCTATTGGCCGAATTCGACCGATGGCCCGGGCGTGCGCTCGCACGGGCCGTACTATTGGCGCGCGCCTCGCGAGTTCTACACCGTTGCCGACGATTTCTTCAAGACCGAAACCGGCAGCATGTCCGTGCCCACCCTCGAATCCATCCACGGGATGATGCCCAGGAAAGATTGGGAGACGATCAACGACGATTGGGCCGCGCACGACCTGGCCAAGGGAAACCAGCACGGCGATCTGTTCCCGCTCATCCTCGCCGGCCGGTACGGCCCGATCGCAAACCTCGCCGACTTTGTGCGCAAGGCGCAGATGGCAAACTTCGAGGCGTTCCGCGCGATGTACGAAGGCCGCAACGCGCTGCTCTTCCATCCCACCACGGCTGTCATCACATGGATGAGCAATCCGGCGCAGCCCAGCTTCGTTTGGCAGATCTACGACTACGATCTGGAGCCGATGTCCTCCTACTTCGCCGTGATGCACGCGTCGGAGCTGGTGCACATTCAGTTCAACGAGGCCACCGGCGACGTGCAGGTGATCAACAACAAGCCCGAGCCGGTGGGCAACCTTCGCGCGCACGTAGCCGTCTACAACCTCGACGGCTCGCTTGCGTATGAACACGAGACCAAGCTCACCGCTGCTCCCGACGCCGTCAGCGATCTCGGGCCGATTGATTTTCCGGCGGCGTTGTCGGCCGTCCACTTTATCAAGCTGGACCTGCGCGATGCCGCCGGGCAATTGCTCTCGGGCAATTTCTACTGGCGCGCACTGCCGGGCGACCCCGACGACCTGACCGCGCTGAATCAACTGCCCATGGTCAAGCTAACCGCGAGCGTGGAAACGCCGAAAGAAAATGCAGCGGGCCAACGCAGATTGCGGGTCTTGTTGCACAATCCATCGAAGAGCAT
>JBEKWT010000196.1:0-6092 GCA_049512795.1 Occallatibacter sp. | reverse complement strand
ATGGATGATGTACGCGCGAAGCGGCTTTGCGCCGCTTCATCGGCCGATTTGCAGCATGCAGCCTGTCCCCGGCTACTCCGCTGCAGGCAAGATTCGTGCGATCGGCTCAACGCGAATCTTCGCAATGCGCCTCGCATCCATCTCCACCACAGTCAATCGCCGGTCTTCAAACACGACTGCCTCGCCTACTTTAGGAATATGTCCCAGCCGCGCCAGCACGAATCCCGCCAGGGTTTCCACGCCGCCGTCACGCGGCAGGTTCCATTGCATCTGCGTTTCCAGGTCGCGCAGATTCACGCTGCCATCCATCACCACCGCCCCTCCCGCGCTCGTCAGCAGCGGTTGCGAGGGCGCGTCGAACTCGTCTTCAAGTTCGCCCGCAAGCTGTTCGATCGCATCCTCCGCCGTCACCAGGCCCACGGTCGATCCGTACTCGTCCACCGCGATGGCCAGGTGCCGGCGGTTCTGCTTGAAGTCGTGCAGCAGGTCCAGCACCGATTTGGTCTCCGGCACCACCAGCACCTCGTGCATGATCTGTCCGAGTCGAACCTCGCCCTCGGGCGCTGCGGGAGTTGCCGATGAGTGACGGTAAAAAAACAGCCGCGCGAGATCCCGCGCGTACACCGCCCCGATAATGTATTCGGCGCCGCGGGCCTCGTCGTAAACGGGAATGCGCGAGTGGTTGCGGCCGAAGATGCGCATGCAGGCGTCGTCAAGAAGCATATTTGAAGGCAAAGAGAAAATCCGCTGTCGCGGCGTCATAATCTCGCGCACCTGCACATCGCCGAGTTCCAGAGCGCGGTGCACGAGCATCTCCTGGAACTCGGGCAGCAGGCCCAGCCGCCTGGCTGCCGTCGCAATGAGCTTCAGCTCCTCGGCGGAATGAATCGATGCGGCGCGCTCGCCGGCTGGAATATCGAACGCGTGCAGAACGGCTGCGGCAGAGCGGCTAAGCAGGCGCACCGCGGGGCGAGTGACGGCCATGAACACCAGCATCGGCGGCGCCACTGCCACAGCCAGCGCCTCGGCCCGGCGCAGCGCCAGTCCTTTGGGCACCAGCTCGCCGGCTACAACGTGAAAATAGGTGATGATGGCGAACCCGAGTGTCACGGCCGCCGCGTGACCGTAGATATTCGCGTGGGGCAGTGCACCCATCCATCCTGCCAGCATTTGCGCCGCCAGCGGCTCGCCCAGCCAGCCAAGCGCCAGTGAGCAAAGGGTCACGCCGAGTTGCACCGCAGGGAGCAGGTCGCCGAGGTTACGCTGCAGGCTCCGCACCGCCCGCGCTCCCGGCACCCGCGCGGCCAGCAACTGCTCCACGCGCGTGTCGCGGATGGAGATCAGCGCGAATTCGACCGCGACAAAGTAGGCGTTGGCCAGGATCAGCATGGCCACGGCAACTGGCTTGATGAGCAGAAGCTCGTGCATCTCGCAGTGAGGATAGCATTGGACGGTGTGCGTGGCATCAGGAGTGGCCTCGCGCGCGAAATTTCTGTGGAACCGGTGGGCCGTCAAGTGCGTAGAATCAATCGTGCGGCAAGATGAGGAGCGCGATGAGGCATTCTTGTGCAGCAGTCACCATATTTGTTGCAGTTGTGCTTACGACAACATTCCCGGCGCGAGCCGCTGAGGCGACATTTGAGCGCGACCTGGCGGTCACCGGCAGAGTTGATCTGTCGGTCCACACCGGCTCGGGTTCCATCCATCTAACCAGCGGCCCCGAGGGGCGCGTCCATGTCTTCGCGCGCGTAAAGTCGGGCTGGGGCTCGAGCGATGAAATGGTGCAGGAAATCGCCGCGCATCCTCCCATCGAGCAGACCGGGAACATCGTCCGCATTGGTGCGGGCCATCAGAATCTCGGCAACATCAGCATCGATTATGAGATTCAGGCTCCGCCCGATGCCTATCTGGATGCAGCGTCAGGCTCAGGCAACGTGACCGACGAGGGTGTGGGCACAAATGCAAAATTGAGCACCGGCTCCGGATCGATTCACGCCACGGGCTTGCAAGGCGGATTCACGGTGCAAACCGGATCGGGGAACATCGATGCCGCACAGACAAGCCCCGGCGACGTGAAAGCCAGTACCGGCTCGGGATCGATCGAACTTAAGAATTTGCACGGCGAACTGCGCGCCGGAACCGGATCGGGCAATATCAAGGTGGACGGCACGCCGGCTGCGTCGTGGCGCATCAATACGGGTTCGGGAAGTGTAGAACTCTGGACAGGCAATGCCGCGCTAACGCTCGATGCCGGCACCGGCTCAGGCAATATCCACTGCGATCGCGCGATTGTGTCGCAAGGGACAATGGACCACCACCACTTGAAGGGCGCGATTGGCGGCGGAGGCCCGGCCGTGCACATCGGAACCGGCTCAGGCAACATCCGCATCCACTAGGCCGCACTACGGGATGAAGTAATACGGATCGGGATATTTCACCGAAAACTCCGCTTCCGGTTTGCCCTTCAGGTCGCTCCACTGATCGCCCACATTGAGGGCCAGCGTATAGCCCGCCGCGGCAATCTGACCGCGCGCGACTGCCTTGAAGGCGCCAATGGTCTGCGAGCCGGTTTCCGCCGGGCGCATCACAAGGAGCTTCCAGTTGTCGAAACCCTGCGCGCGAAGATTGCGCTCCGTAGCGGCGCGCTGGGTTTCGTAGCGGCCGGTAAGAAAGATAACGCTTATCCCTAACCGCTGAGCCTCCTTGTAGAGCCGCAACGTGCCAGGAATGGCCGGTGCCTGTGCTGTATCAAGCCACTGATCGAATTCAGGCTTGTTGTAGGCGAAGTCCGCACCCAACATCTCCGCGTAGGTCGACAGCGAAGTGTCGTCGATGTCCAGAATCAGCGCCAGTTTCTCGTGCGGCTTTCGATTTGCGGCCCGCTGGCGCAGGAACGCGATTGCGCGATCCGCCTGCACATGCAGATCGTGCGCGTAACAGCCGCACTTGCATGTGCAATCGTGGTACTCCTTCAGTTCTGTCTTGAGCGTGCCGAGGTTGGGGATGCGCTCTGCCGCGGCGTCGGTGCTGAAGGCCGGGCGCGGCGGCTGCTGCGCAGAAAGACAACTCAGCCCAATCGCCAGCCCAATCGCGAGCCCCGTCGCGTGAACGATCGGCGCCGCCAGCGTGGTCGCACATTTCTTCATCACGCCGAACTCCTTTCCGTTCCTTCGATTGCCCAGTTTATACAATGCGCCTTGCCCGACCTTTAAACTGAAAGGAAGATGATTCGCGTCTTTCGCCCCATTCCCGCCGAGCAGCTCAAGCTCCTGGTCTTCGATCTCGACGGCACTCTGATCGATTCGGCACAGGACCTGTGCAACAGCGTGAATGCAACGCTCCGGGAATTCAACTGTGGCCCGCTGCCCGATAAGACAATCGCCGGCTTTGTCGGCAACGGTGCACCCATGCTCATGCGCCGCTCGCTGGCCCTCGCCGGGAGCATTGCTCCTGACCAGATCAACGACGATCTCTTCGCCAGGGCCTACACGTTCTTTCTCCAGCATTACCGCGAGCACAAGCTGGACTTCACCTACGCTTACGAAGGCGTTCTTGACGCGCTCAAGGCGTTGCACGAGCTGCATGACGCGCCGGGGGCCCCAAAAAGAACCATGGCAGTGCTCACCAACAAGCCGGTGCGTCCAGCGCGCGGCATCTGCGAAGGGTTGGGTCTCGCCGATTACTTCCTCCATATCTATGGCGGCGACAGCTTCCCCCTCAAGAAACCCGATCCGCTGGGCCTCCGCTCGCTCATGGGCGAGACCGGCGCCACGCCCGGCGAGACCGTGATGATTGGCGACAGCAAAGTTGACGTCGAAACAGCCCGCAATGCCGGAGCCTGGTCCATCGGCTGCGCCTTCGGCTTCGGCCCCCAAACCCTCTCGGATTCCCCTCCCGATGTGCTCGTCGACACCGCCGCCGAATGGGCGCAGGCATTGAATCCAGCGTAAGTCACGCAAAATAAAGATTTTCGCCAGCCCAATCTCTTTGGAACTTCTGCGCGCCGCCGCGCGTATAGTTGCTTGTAGCGAGGATCAAACGCCTATGCATAGGAGATTTCTCGCCGTCTGCCTGTTCGGCGCCGCTCTGGCGGTTGCCGCCGCGCCGGCGCGCGCCAACGAGGATGCGGTCCAGTTTTTTAACAACATCGAAGTCACACCCGACGCTCCTGTTCACGACGCGGTCTGCTTTTTCTGCAATGTTCATGCGGACGGGGACGTGAACGGCGACATCGTTGTCTTCTTCGGCAACGTGCGCCTCAATGGCCAGGCCCACCACGACGTGGTCAACTTCTTTGGCAACGTCACGGCCGCCGATAACTCTTCCATTGGCGGCGATCTCGTTTCCTTTTTTGGCTCCGTGCACCTCGGTGAAAACGTCACCGTGGCCAAGGACCTCGTCGCGATGTTCGGCGTGGCGCACACCCCGGCCTCCGTCTCCATCGGTCAGGACCATGTCGTGTTCTCGCCATGGATTCTCTTCGGCCCGCTGCTGGTCATCTTCCTCGTGGTGTTTGTTATCGTCCACGAGATCCGCGTCCATCGTCAGCGCCGATTCGCTCAAGCCTACCCGCTCCCGCCAAGGCAATAGCATCATCAAGAGCCCGTCGGGGCGTTACGCTGTTGGCATGGACATTCCAGTCCCTTGGACGGCTCGCCCCTTGCGCATCGTCCTACCCGGCGGCAGCGGCCAGGTGGGCCGCATGTTGGCGCGGTTCTTTCAGGACCGCGGCCATCACGTCACGGTACTCACCCGCGGGCCCTACACCGCGCCCTGGCAGACCGTGTTTTGGGACGGCATCGAGCTGGGTCCCTGGGTCGAGGCGCTTGAAGGCGCCGACGTTTGCATTCATCTCTCCGGCCGCAGCGTCAACTGCCGCTACACTGCCCGCAACCGCCGCGAACTCTACGATTCGCGCATCCGGCCTACGCTTCTGCTGCATCGGGCCTTCGCCACGCTCGCCAATCCGCCGCGACTCTGGATGAACGCCTCCTCGGCCACGATTTACCGGCACGCTCCCCAGGGAACAGAATTTGATCGCCCCATGGACGAAGCCACCGGCGAGCTGGGCGGCCATGAATTGATCTCGCCTCGCCGCCGCGCTCCTGCGAAGTGGAACTGGACCGTGCAGCTTGTGAAAGACTGGGAGGCCGCCTTCTTTTCCGGCGAAATGCCGAACACGCGTAGGATCGCGTTGCGTACCTCGCTCGTATTCGGCCCTGAGCCAGGCAGTGTCTTCGCCGTGCTCTCTCGGCTCGTCCGCACCGGCCTGGGCGGGACACAGGGCAACGGCCGCCAATATGTTTCCTGGATTCACGATGCCGACTTCGCCCGAGCTCTCGAATTCCTCATTGCGAATGAAGAAATCGACGGCCCAGTCAATCTCGCCGCTCCCAATCCGCTCCCCAACCGCGAGTTTATGGCCGCATTGCGCGAGGCCTGGGAGATGCCCAACGGCCTTTGGGCTCCCGCGCCGCTGCTGGCCATCGGAATGTTCTTCCTGCGCACCGAGCCCGAGCTGGTCCTCAAAAGCCGCCGTGTCGTTCCCGGCCGCCTGCTCGACGCCGGCTTCGAGTTTCAATTTCCGGATTGGCCCGAAGCCGCTGCAGACCTCGTCCGCCAGTGGCGCCAGCGCGACGATCTCTGACTCAAGGCCACTGTTCTCTGAGCTCTGTTCTCTGATCTCTGCTACTTCGGCGTAATATCCGTCACCGGCAAATCCCAGTGCCCGAGCAGAATCTCGAACCGCCGCTGCTCTTCTTTCTTGTAGGTGTCCTGGTCTGGCCAAAGCTCCTTGATAAGCGCCGCCTCATCCGGGTTCGAGCTCGTCGCAACTGTCGAGTTCTTGTACACGATCGTCACGCGATAGTCCCATCGCCCGTCTTCAGTGGTGTGATACGCCGGCGACTCGATCTTCAGCGACACGATCCGCCCCGTTGATTCAATCTTCTTGAGCAGCGGCCAATGGTTCTTCAGAAACAGATCGAGGAACTCCTGCTGATGGCCCCACTGGCACTTGTAGTAGTACTCGATTGTGTATGGTTGACCCTCGCTCGACTGCGGCGGCGCGCCCTGCGCCCAAACCCTTCCCG
>JBEKWT010000195.1:0-6095 GCA_049512795.1 Occallatibacter sp. | reverse complement strand
CTTCTCGCCGGCTGCCCCGAGGTTCGTAAGACCGTCCTTGCCGACAGCGCGGTACGCCTTCAGGCCTACCAGGTTGAGGCGCTCCATCGCGAAAAGCTCATCTCCCTCGGCACTCTCGCCGCCGGCCTCATGCATGAGCTGCACAATCCCGGCTCGGCCGCCAAGCGCGCCGCTTCGCAACTTCGCGAAAATCTCCTCCGCCTGCAGGAGCTCAGCTTGCGTTCCAGTGGCAAGGCCAAAACCCCGGCCCAGCTTCAGTGCATGAAAGATCTTCTCGAGCACGCTGTTGCTGGCTGCAATCAGCCCGCCATGAGCAGCATCGAGCAGGCCGACGCAGAAGAGGCCATGAGCCAGTGGCTCGCTGGCGCTGGTGTTGAAAATGCCTTCACCATCGGCCCTGTCCTCGTCTCCATGGGCTTCGACGAGGCCCAGATCGCCTGCACACAGGAGCACTTCGATCCCGCCTCATTCTCTGACGCTCTCAACTGGTTCGGCGCGCTCGTCTCCAGTGTCTCGCTCGTTTGCGCCATCGAAGAAAGCATCTCCCGCATCTCTGAACTCGTAATGGCGGTCAAAAAATTCGCCTACGACGAGCGCACTCCCGACAAGGAGCTTGACGTCCACGACAGCCTGCAAAGCACGCTCACCATCCTCGGCCACAAGCTCCGCCTCAAGGAGATGCAGGTCGAAAAGCGTTTCGCGGCCTCGCCCTCCACCATCCGCACGCGCGGCTCCGCCCTCAGCCAGGTCTGGACCAACCTCATCGACAACGCCGTCGATGCCTCTCCCCAGGGCGCAAAACTCGAAATCTCCACCTGGTCCGAGCCTGAATGGCTCGTCGTTTCCATCGGCGATCACGGCTCAGGCATTCCGGCCGACGTTCTTCCTCACATCTTCGAGCCATTCTTCACCACCAAGCCCGAGGGCTCCGGCACCGGCCTCGGCCTCGAGATCGTTCACCGCATCGTCACGCAAAAGTTTGCCGGGCAACTTGAAGTCCAGTCCCAGCCCGGCGACACGCGCTTCATCATCCGCCTGCCAGTCAAAACTCCGTCCGCTTAGTTCCGGCCCGAGATGATTGAGCTAGAAGCTAGGAGCCAGAAGCTAGGAGCTGGTGAATGCAGTGGCAGGACCACTGGCCTCTTGTGGCGTATGATGAGGCGCGCAAGAAATCTACCCGTGCGAGGCAGTTCTGTGATTCGAAAAAGAACCCGGCTCACCCACCGAATCTTCACTCCCCTTTTCGCCCTGGCCTTCATCGCCGCATCCGCCACCGCGCTCCACGCGGCCCGCACTTGCAATCCGCGCGATTTCGGCGCCAAAGCCGATGGAATCACCAAGGACACCGCCGCAATCCAAAAAGCCATCGGCACTTGCGCGACCAAGGGCGGCGGTACTGTTCGCCTGACTGCGGGCACTTATCTCAGCGCTCCCATCGTCCTCAAGAGCAACATCACTCTCCAACTCGATAAGGGCGCCACGCTTCTTGGCTCGCCCGATCACGCCGACTATCCCGAGATCACGGAATTTCGTCTCCCCGGCGTTCAGTCTCTGGTCAGCGCCACAAACACTGAAAATGTATCCATCACCGGCGAGGGCACCATCGACGGCAACGGCGAAAGCTGGTGGCAGATGGCGCGCACCGTCCATGACGCAGGAATCATGGGCAATCCGCACCCGCGTCCACGGCTCGTCGTTTTCGACCATTGTAAGCACGTGCGCGTCGAAGGCGTCACCATCCAGAACTCGCCCTTCTGGCAGCTCGTTCCCTACTATTCCGATGACGTCGTCATTCACAATATCCGCGTTCTCGCGCCGCAGCATTCGCCGAATACCGACGCTGTCGATCCCTTTTCCTCCTCCAATGTCACCATCGATCATCTCTACGCCGACACGGGCGACGACGACATCGCCATCAAGTCCGGCGCCATTGACTCGCCCGGCGGCGACGATCCCAGTCGCGACATCGTTATCTCCGATTGCACCTTCCTCCATGGCCACGGCCTCTCCATCGGCAGCGAAATTGCCGGCGGCGCTCGCAACATCGTCGCTGAGCGTATTCATTTCGACGGCACCGACAATGGCATTCGCGTCAAGGCTAATCGCGACCGCGGCAACGACGTCAGCAATCTAGTCTTCCGCGATATTGATATGAAGGATGTGAAGAACCCGCTCGTCATCAGCGAGTACTATCCCCGTATTCTCCCGTCCGAAAGCGCCGTGGCGCCAGCGCCGGTCACGCGCCTCACGCCTCACTTCCACAACATCGTGATTCAAAATGTCACCGCAACCGGCGCTGCCATGGCTGGCGCTATCGTCGGCCTGCCTGAAGCGCCGGTCACCGATGTCGTTCTACAGAATGTCAATCTCAGCGGCGAAAAGGGATTGTCGATTGGCTATGCAAACGTGACGGGCCAAAACGTGAAAGTCGTGGCCGCGCAAGGCGACGCGATCATCAAGATGGCCGGCGCTAACGTCACCCTGCAGTAATGCGCAACACGCGCAGCAAACAAAAAGGCTGCGCTCTTCGACGCAGCCTCTTGGTCTTCGAACCTTGAACCAAGAACTGAGAACTGTCAACCGTACACTACTCTATTCCCTGATCTCTGACCCCTGATCTCCGATCTCTGTCTTACTGATTCACTCCGCTGGCCAGGAATCCTCCGTCCACCACCAGGATCTGCCCCGTAACAAACGAAGCACTGTCAGATGCCAGATAAACCACGGCGCCTACCAGTTCCTCGGTCTTGCCGAACCGCCCCATCGGTGTCCGCATCAACAGCTCCTGCCCGCGCGGCGTGCTGTCCAGCAACTTCGCGTTTAAATCAGTCCGGAATACCCCCGGCGCAACCGCATTCACCGTCACGCCCTTCTTTGACCACTCCACGGCCAGCGACCTTGTCAGCGACGCCACACCCGCCTTGCTCGCCGCGTATGCCGCCACTTCGCTCAACGCCACAAAGCTATTCAGCGACGCAATGTTGATGATGCGCCCGTACCCACGCTCCAGCATGTGCCTGCCGAAGACCTGGCAGGCCCGCAGTGTTCCCGTCAAATTGGTATTCAGAATGTTGGTCCACTCGGCCTCCGGCAAATCGAGGGTGGGCGTCCGCTTGATCATCCCCGCGCAATTCACCAGAATGTCCACTTTGTTGAAGCGTTCCAGCACCGCCGCCAGCAGCGTTTCCAGCGTGCCGCGGTCGCCAACATCCGAGGCCATGCGCAGCGTCTTACGCCCTCGCGCCTCAATCTCGTTGGCCGTATCGTCCACCTGCTCTTTTCGGCGCGCCGTGGCGATTACGTCGGCGCCGGCATCGGCTAATCCAAGACTCAGGGCCCGGCCAATCCCGGACGTCCCTCCGGTCACAACCGCGACCTTGCCTTCAAGGCTGAACAGCTGGTCTTTCATGCGATCTCCGTGGGGAATTGTAGCGCCGGTCTCCAGACCCGGGGTCCCCAGCAAGCCCGCTCTTGGCATGCTGGGGTGGTAGACCGGCTGTCATGCGAGAGCCTGCCCTGAGCGGAACCGAAGGGTCCTCGCCCGCATCAGGAATTTGAACCTAAGAATACCGGCGCAATGTGCCGCGCGTAGAGATTTTCCGTCACATTCTTCGCAATCACGGCTTGATTGGCCTCAAGCAGATCCAGATAGCGCTGCCCCATCTTCGCGGCCACCTTGAATCCCACGTGCAGCAATTGGCGCACACTGCTGTTGTAGGCCGGCGAGCATTCCACGTGCCGCAGCGCGGAAGTGTATTGCTCTGAACTCCATCCCTGCACCTCGTCGGCCGTCGGCAGTTTCTTGGGATCGATGTCGATCACCGTGGCATACGGCGCGCACAGCTCGTCGCGATGCGCCAATGCTTCTGCATACACCTCCTTGGCCAGCGCTAACCCTTCGCCGCCCGCCTCGGCCAGCCCGATCAGCTCCTCCAGCCAGGTCGTTCCCGCCGTCTTCAAGTGCACGCCCACGTCGAGCTGCTTCATCGTCGCGTGAATCGCCGGATAGATCGAGAATTTGTCGCTGCCCGAGTGCACGCTCAGTTTCAGATTCTCCGGCAGTCCGTACTGCTTCACCGCGTAGGCAATGGCCGCCACGTCCAGCGCCATCTCGCGCTCGAATAGCGCCACGTCGCCCACGTAATCCACCCCCTTGTTGAAGCGTCCGCTGAATTTCGGCGCGATCGTCTGCACTGGAATGCCCTCGTCAGCGATGGCCGCAAGAATAATCAGCAACTCCACCGGACTCTGCGCGCGATCGGTCTCGTCCATCGAAACTTCGCAGATAAAATTCCCCGCGCCTTTCGCGCTCAGCACCTTCCGGTAGACTTCCCCGGCCTTCTTCACAGCGGCCAGAAACTTCTCCGCGGTTTGCTGCAAAATCGCGGGCGTAATCTCGAATGCGTCATCGGCCCCGGCCAGTTCAATACTCCCCTGCAGTTCCGGATGCCGCTTCACAAATTTCTCGATGTCCGCGGCCTCCGCCGGCTGCCCGATGAAATCGGCCACATCAAATGTGAAAAAATCGCACGGCGCAAGAAAGCGGTCGACCGTCGCAGCCGTAATGTGGTCCGCATCGCAGTAGTACGGCAGTTTCCACCCCAGCGCCTTCACCGCCGCGTCGGCTGCCTGCCGCACGCTCGCCGGCTCGGAGCCGATGATCATGTGCTCCCGGTTCGACTTGTTCCACACCGGCACCACTTCAAGCCCATGGTTCAAGGCAATCACGCATGCCTGCAACTGCGCCTTGGCCTGGTGCGCAAACCGGTCACCGGTGCCAACCGAATATTTATTCAGCTTCAATTCTTCGTTCCCCGTGTTCTTCTTATTTTCGCGAATTCTTTAGTTCTGTTGCGTCCTCAGGCGCTCTCCACAGCTCATCCTGCCTGGCTGTGCGCCAGTGCGGGCGCGGCGGAGCTCTCAAATCGGCTGCGGTGCGCCCAGAGTCCCAGGCCCGGATTAGCTACGAAGAAAATCTTCTCCCCGCTCACTTGATTGAACCCGTGACAGAGCTTTGTTGGATCGTAGCGCGTCGCCATTGTCTTCAAATCGCCGTATTCAAATCCAACGCCTTCCACTTCCTTGCGGGTCAGCTCGCCCGGGCACCAACGAATGGTGAACCGCCCCTCTGACGAAGCGTGAATCAAATGCGCCGCCGCGCTCAAGTCCGCTGCCAGGTCGGCATTCTCTTCCACCGCTTTCAGCGTGGCCGGCGTTCCTCGATAGCCGTACTTGCGGATAAGTGCATCGATCCCTTTATCCTCGCCGAACTCCTTCACGCCCGGAGCCAGAATAATCAGCTCGGCTCCGTCGGCCAGTGCCATGCGCGTGCGGTACACCGCCTTATTGCCCAGCCACGTGCTGTGAAACTCATTTGGGTCCAGGTATACAACCGCTTTCTTGATCGGCTCGTCGAGCATCTCGAAATTCACCTTCAGGCTCAGCTCCGCCGCCTTCAGAAAGCATTCCAGATCGTCGCCGATGAACAGCCCTCGCACGGCCAACTCGTCGTTCTTGCCGCGACCGACCACCGTCTGCACATAAACGATCGGCAGGTGCCGCAAAAACTTCTCGCACGCCCGATTCAGCACGTTGCGCACCGGGTTTTCGGCCCGCCCCATGATCCGTTCCATCCCGTACACAGCGCCCAGGTAGTGGCTGCGATTGATCCCCTCGCGGCCGCCCGTACCGATCAAAATGTTTTTGGAGTGATTCGCCATTCCAATCACTTCGTGCGGCACGACCTGCCCAATGGAAAGAATCAGATCGAACCCGCCCTGCGAGATCAGCTTATTCACCTGTGCCGGCCACGTGTAATTCAGTTTGCCTTCCGATTGTTCCCGGATATACTCCGCCGGCAGCTCGCCCAGGGTCTCAATGTCGGTCCGCCAATTGTGAACGTGGAACAGCTCTTGCGGCATCTTCCCGAACATGTGCGAAATCTGGTCTGGCCGCATGGGCGTGTGCGTCCCGATCGCCGGCAGCACAGCCTTCAGCCGCTCGCCATAGTACTCCCACGCATACCGCGTCAGATCGCCGGCCTGGGAGTGCTCGCGGCTTTGATCGGGCGGCACAGCCAGCACGTTCGTCCGCTT
>JBEKWT010000194.1:0-6098 GCA_049512795.1 Occallatibacter sp. | reverse complement strand
TGACCACCGAAAACGTCTGATCGGTGACCAAGGTTTTGCGCGCCGCTGCGGGCCAGCGCTCAGGAGCACAATGGATGTACCGCAGATGCTCACTCTCGCCAACCTCATTGCCGCACTGCTCACGCTGGCCCCATTTTTGGCCGCAGCATTTTTTCCCCAGGCCATCGGCGCTCGCGTGCGCAGCCTCCCGGTCTGGGTGCAGCTCGCGTGTCCGGCGGTTTTGTGCGTCCCCTATTCTTTGGTCGCGTGTGGCGCCGGCATTTTCCGGGCGCAGTGGTTCGCCTTGTACGCCTTGCTGCCCGTGGTGGTGGCGATTTTGCTGTGGCAGGCGGCGCGCACCGATCCCGATCAACACGGCAACTGGCGCGACTTCCTGGTTCTGGCCGCTCTGGGACTGGCTGTCGATCTCCGCTGGTTTGAGGGCGCGTGGCCGGCGCATCTGGCGATCTTCAACAAAATTCTTCTTCTCGACGCCGGAATCTACGGCTTCGTCCTCATCCGCCAGCTCAATGGAAGTGGCTTCGATCTGCGGCTGCGCCTCAAGGACTTCGGGATCGGATTGCGAGAGGCCGCCATTTACACGCCGATCGCTCTGGCACTTGGTTTGGCTCTTGGCTTCCTGCACTTCCACAGGGTCTGGCCGGGACTCTGGGCCATCGCCGGCGCGTGGCTCTTCACATTCTTTTTTGTTGCGGTTCCCGAAGAGCTGTTTTTTCGCGGTTGGCTGCAGAACCTGCTTGAAAAACGAATCGGCCGGTACGGCGCGCTGTTCGCTACTGCCTGCCTCTTCGGCCTGGCTCACTTCAACAAGCGCACCACGAACTTTAACTGGCGCTACGTACTGCTGGCTGCGCTCGCCGGCATCTTCTACGGCCGTGCATGGCGTGCACAACGCCGGGTCGGGGCATCGGCCGTTACGCACGCTACGGTCGACGCCATCTGGTCGCTATGGCTGCGATAGCACATGCATGTGAGGCGCATGCATGTGCGAGCGATAGGTCAGGTAACCCAATCCGACGCGCATGTTGTGAACGACGGGCCCGGGAATAGTGATGGCCACAGTGATTCCCAGGATGGCATGCGCCATCATGAGGGGATAAAGATTGCGGTAGCGAAGAAAGAGCAGACAAGACGCAAAGCCCCAGAGCAACGTCGCAGGCATGAGGAAAGGATTGGGCACATGCGCTGCCGAGAACAGCACCGCCGCCGCCATCGCCGGCTGCCAACCGCCGGGAATCACGCGCTCCAACCGTAAAAGAAAGAAGCCCTGGAGCAGGAATTGCTGGACGCCGGTCCAGACGGCATACGCGATGTAGGTCCCGACAAAAGCGAAGGGCCCATCCGGCAGCAGGAGCGTGTGCTTCCACGCCGCAATCGCGATCGCTACGCCGGACAACACCAGCGCAGCGCCTACGATCCACAATGAGCGGCCGAAGTTCGCCGCCTGCAAGCCCATCGCTTTCCAGCCATCAAACGACCTGGACAGGATGAAGACGACACCGGCGGCGGCCACCAGCCAGAGCAATCGCTGCCACGGGCGCGGCGTCCACTCGACAGCCAGGATCATCGCATAGACGACGCCGATCTCCGTCCAGTCGCGCTTCCCTGGCGCGGGAACGGATTCCTGCTGCGCTTGTGGCGGCTCTGCGGGCCCATCCATGACCCCGATGCTAACGCATGCTCACGCAACTATTCCAGGATGACCGGCGGCTCGTGCCCGCGCGTGGTGAGCGTGATCGCGCCGACAAGGATCGGAGCGCCACCGAGCCACGCATACGGACCCAGCTTTTCGCCCAACAGCTCAACGCCCAGGATCGATCCCAACGCCGGCTCGATGTTCAGGAATACACCAGCGCGCGAGGCCGGCACGTGATGGATGCCCCAATTCCATAGCAGCGTCGTCGTCGCCGTGCACAGGAGCCCACTGATCCCGAGCGCCACCCACGCTGTCATGCTCACGTGAGCGAATGGCATTGGCTCCACATTCGCGTGGATCATGAAAGCGAACACTCGCGAACACGCCATCCAGATCATCAGCATTACCGTTCCGGAATAGATGGTGTACGCGGTGACCACGGGAGGACTGTGCGTCTGCATCAGCTTCTTGCTGAGCAGAATCCAGGCCAGCGCCGAAAGGAGAGAGATAATCACCAGCAGGTCGCCGGCAAGCGTTGGCGTCTCGCGGCCAGTGGTGGCGTGGTTGCCGCCCAACACCACCATCGCTGCGCCCGCGGTCGAGCCGCACAGGGCAAGCCAACACAACCAATCCAGATGCTCGCCGGCAAACAGCACGGCGGTCACGGCGAGAAACACCGGCATCGCGCCAACCATCAGCGAAGCGTGGCTTACCGTGGTAAGCGCCAGGCCATGAAACTGGAGCATGAATTGGATGGGAATGCCGAACAGCGCAGCCAGCAGGAGCGTTTTCATTTCACTTGCCGTGAGGCGCACGCGGTGCGTGAACATGACTGGCGCCATGCCCAAACAAGCAAACAGAAAGCGGTAGAGCACCATGTGCTCCACATTCATCTCATCGAGCGCGAGCCTTCCCCAATAGAACCCCGTGCCCCAAAGAGTTCCCGCCAGGGCACACGCGCCGTATCCCAGAAATCTAAAGCTGCCGCCGTTTGTTCCCGCGGTGAAGCTTCGTCGGGCCGTGGTGCGCTCTGCCATCTCTCATTTACTGTCGCACACGCAGCGGGAGCCGGGTTCCGTCCTTGGCACGCTGCATCTCGTGGCCGCCACGAGGCCGCATCAATTCAATCGCTCAAAGGGCTGTGCGCAGCTTCGCGCGTTCCATCCAGTTCGCCACAAACAGTCCGGCAATTACGAGCAGAGGCAAAGGGATGGCCAGGAACGTCGACAAAGGAAAGTGTCTATGCAGCGCGGTCAATGAATACCACGCTGCCAGCATTGCGAACGCCAAGGCTCCAATCCACTCCCACTTCCAGGCGGCAGCCAGCACGGCAACCACGATCAATGCCGGAACCAGACCGATCGAAAATGCGAGCGCCGTACGCCACAGTCCGTGAAACTCGTTGACGGCTTCCAGCGCGAAGAGGCTTAAGAAGATGGCTAAGGCAATAGCGAGGATTCTTGGCGACCAGAAGAGCAGCCGGGCAGCAGAACGGCTCATACGTTTCACCTCCTTGCCTGGGAAAACGTGAGCTTTGGAACATTAGAGCCTTGCGGACTTTCGCCGTCAACCCCGCATCGGCGAGAATACTCATCGATGGTGATCGGGCTCGGAAACGTGCGGTGCAGCCAGGGGCAAGGCGCCATTTTCGCCCGCGCCGCGATGACGATTGCGCTGGCGGCCGGGTTCGCATTGATCCGATCGGCCGCCCAGCAACAGATTCCGCCCGCACCGACGCCAAACTCAACCGCTCCGGAGCAGCCCGTAACCGCGCCTGAGCCTCACGCCACGCCTGCGGTAAAAGAGCGATACCTCATCGGCCGCTTCCCCGAAAAGCCTTCTCTGCCGCCCACGTTCAGCCTTCCCATTGAGCCGCTGGGTTTCACTGCGCCCAGCCCCGGCTATATGGGCGCGCGGAATTCGATGGCCTCGCTCGATTTCCTCGACGAGAACCGGCTGCTCTTCACCTTCCGGGTGCCCGGCTTGCTGCATCGCGATGTGGATAACAGCGAAGTGGCCGTCGAACGCCAGATTCGCGCCGTAGTGCTCACGCTGCCCCAGGGCACGGTAGAGGCCGATGCGATGTGGACCGTGCACGATCGCGTTCGCTACCTATGGCCGCTCAAGGACGGTCATTTTCTGCTGCGCGACCGCAATAACTTGTTCGAGGGCGACGCTACGCTCACGCTCAAGCCGTACCTCGACTTCCCCGGTTCGCTGCTCTGGCTTGAAGTCGATCCCGGCCAGCATTTCCTGGTCACGAATTCCCGCGAGCCGGTGACAAAGGCTGCCGATTCCGGGGAAGTCTCCAGCCCACTGACCGCGTCAGCCACCGTTACCTCCGACCAAGACTCCGCCGCCGAAGGTGACCACCCCGATCTGGTGGTCCGCATTCTGCGCCGCGACTCCGGTGAGGTGATGCTGGTCAGCCGTGTGCGGACCGCCGTTCATCTGCCCATCAACTCGGTGGGCTACCTGGAGAATCTGCGCAGCCGCGGGACAGAGTGGGAGCTGAATCTCAGCTACTTCTCCGGCGGCAGCAGAATGCTTGGCCGCGTTGAATCCACCTGCGAGCCTGATGACCAATTTCTAACGGAGCAGGAGATCCTCGCCACCGGCTGCGGCCCATCAGGCGAGAGCAATCTTGTGGCCATGACCACCGCAGGCCGAACCCTCTGGAAGTCGCAGGCACCGCCGACTGAGGTGTGGCCGCAACTCGCCCTCGCGGCCAACGGCTCGCGCCTTGCGTGGGAAACTCTTGACGCCACGCACTCCATCGACGCTTACGCGCCCATGGACTCGAGCGACGTGAAGGAGCAGTCCGTAACCATCTTCGACGCCGCCAACGGCGACATCGCCCTGGTCTCGCCGGTCAGTCCTATCCTCGACGCCGGCGGCAACGTCGCCATCTCACCCTCGGGCCGCCGCGTCGCTCTGCTCAACGCAGGCGCTATCCAGGTCTTCGACCTTCCCCCGGCCACGCCGCTGCCAGCTGGCGCATCTGGCCAATAATGGAGCCGCGAATGTAAAGAAGCCGTGAAGGCGCGCATCTTTCATCGCGTCGGTCCTGCGAACGCAGATGCGACGATTCTTTGTTGCCGCCCCAACTTGCTCAACAGCCCAACACGCCAGTACCTAGTCTTCCACCGTCGCAACGTCCCAACGGCCCCGTTTTTAGGTACACTGAGCGACGGGGGTTTCTTTCTTGGCAACGGCTGTCGTTCACTATACGGCCGCGGCGCTTACCGATCGCGGCCGCAAGCGCCCTTCAAACGAGGATGCATTCGGTTATTCCATCGAGCACGGCGTGTATGTGGTCTGCGATGGGATGGGCGGCGCTGCCGCAGGAGAGGTTGCCAGCTCCCTGGCCGTCGCCGAGGTGATGCAGTTGCTCACCAACCGGCCCGGCGCGAATCCCCTCCCGGCCGATGCCGAGCAAGCCGTCGCCGTCGCCAATGAAGCCATTTTCTCCCGCTCGCAGCGCAGCCAGAAGCTCAACGGCATGGGCACGACCCTGGTGGCACTGCTAGTGGAAGAGCGACACGCATGGATGCTCAATGTCGGCGACAGCCGCGGCTATCGCCTGCGCAATTCAAAACTCGAGCAAATCACACTCGATCACTCGTTAGTCGAGGAGCAGATGCGCCTGGGCCAGATGAGCCTGGAGGAAGCTCTTCGCTCGCCGCTCAAGAACGTCATCACCCGCGCCCTGGGCACGCAAAGTCTCGTCACGCCCGACGTTTTCGAACTTGAGACCGAGCCCGGCGACCTCTTTCTGCTCTGCTCCGACGGCCTGACCCGCGAGATCTCCGACCCGCTCATCGAATCTTTGCTGCAGCTCGACCTGCCGCTTGAGATTCTCTGCTCGCGCCTGGTTGCTGCCGCCAATCAGGCCGGTGGCCACGACAACATTACTTGCCTCCTGGTCCGCACGAACGCGTAGCATTTCGCGCCCACTCTCAATCCGGTTCGCACGGCTATTTTAGGGTCGCGTCGAGAAGTGCTGAGGTTGCACTGCGCGTGTTTCGCTTCGGCGTGGTCGAGGTTCGCGCTTTCGCAACACGGGGATTCGCGGGCTTTGCGGCACGCAGAAACTCCGGCCAGCGCAGCGCAGCCGCCCGCGATGAAGCATTGGCCCTGGTGATCGCGAGATTGGCGACTTGATCGACAATCCACTCAAAGTTGGCCGCTCCAACCGAATGCACATCGGCGTCGGGCACTGGATTCAGGAAGTCGATGGCATAGGGGATTCCGTTTTCGACTGCGAATTCCACCGAGTTCAAGTCGTAGCCGAGCGCGCGGCAGAGCTTGAGGGCGTCCTCTTCCATACGGCGGAAGAGCCGTTTGGCGCGGAGCGTTCTGGCCCGCGGGGCGTCTTCGAGGTAGCGCTCGGCGTGCGGCCGCCGTGGATCGTAAGGCATGATGCGAACTTTCTGTGCCCCCAAGACAAAGCAACGGAAAT
>JBEKWT010000193.1:0-6116 GCA_049512795.1 Occallatibacter sp. | reverse complement strand
GAAAGGAGCTCGGGGACGGGACGCGCGAGGAGCTCAGGCGAGTCGGCGCTGACAAGCGTATGCAGATCAGCGAGCGAGAGGCCGCACCATGGCGCGCGCAACACGCCCAGCCAGGCGACGCGATCGTGGGGATTGAGGAGCGCGCGGGCAAGAGCGAGCGCATCGATAATTTCGGGGCGATCCCGCAACTTTTCAAGTTCCACCGCACGAAACGGGATGAGAGCCTGGCGAAGCGCGGCCGCAATGGGCTCAAGCGATTTGTGTGCGCGGCCGAGCACGGCGATGCGATATTTTCCCTTTGCAGCGCGGGCTTGATCGATTTCGGCCATTTTGTCCCGAATCAGCGCGACGATTTCTTCAATCTGCTTTTGCAGAGCCGCGTCGCGTTGAGCCGCAAGTTCCTTTTTTCCGTCGGGACCGAGACTGCGCGAATTCCCGCGCGACTCCGGAATGAACTCGAGATGGAGTTGCAGAAGAGGCGCGGTGTTGGCGACGAGATGCGGGCCGGCTTGCGAAGTGTCACTGCGAGCCGGTGCGGCCTGCGCGTAGGTTACGCCGCTGCCGTCGTCAATGGCGAAGATCTGAGTGAATGCTCTGTTGATGCTGTCGACCAGCGGCGGCGCGGTGCGGAAGTTGGCGTTGAGTTGAACGGAGTCGAAGCGCAGCGGCAGGTCGCCGGGGATTTCAAGACCGAGTTGCTCGACGCGCGGGAACAGCTCGGCGTCGGCGTCGCGGAAGAAATAGATGGACTGCATGGGGTCGCCGACCACAAAGCAGGTGCGCCCCTCGCGTTCCGGCCAGGCGGCGATGAGATGCGCGAGCAACTGATGCTGGCGGCGGCTGGTGTCCTGAAATTCGTCGACGAGCAAATGGCGAATTCCATCGGCGACGGCCTGCGCGCCATCGGTGGGCAGCCCGTCGTCGCCTCGGAGCACGTTGAGCGCGATTTGAGCGACCTCAATGAAGTCCGCGGTTGCGGCCTCTGCGAAGACGACCTTCAACTCGGCGACAGCGTGACGCAGGAGCGTGAAGCAGGAGCGCACGATGCGCCATTCCTCTTCGCTGTAGCGAGATGAAGAGGGATCGAACTCCGCGGCGCGCGCGAAGGGACGCTCGAGGCGTGTGCGCAAGGCGCCCCAATCCGGATCGCGGTCGAGGACGAAATCCTGCATCCATTGGTCGCGCTTCTCAAGCATCGCGACGAGTTGGTTTTCGAGGTCCGGCCAACTGTTGTCGCGCCACAGGAGCAGAGCTTCAATGGCCTCACGCAGCGACGGATCGCCAGCAGCGATTTGGTCGAGCGTTCGGCGAGCAGCACGGCGGTAAAGCTCAGTGGGCTGCTCGCTGATGTCGAGACCGCCGCCCAGGCCGGAAAGAAGCGGCTGCTGCAATGCAAGATCGCGGCAAAAGGAGTCGATGGTCTGGATGCGCAACTGCGCGGGGAGATCGAGGAGTTCCCAGCCGAGGGCATGAGAGCGCGCCAGCGCGCGGTGCGCGAGAGCCTGCGTCGAAAATGGGCCGGCGGCCGCTTTGTCGGCGCTGGATTCCGCGGCCTTTTCGAGCTCAGAAAGAATGCGATTGCGCATTTCCGCGGCGGCGGGCCGGGTGAAGGTGATAGCAACGATCTGGCCAGGGTCATCGACTTCGCCGAGCAGGCGCAAGAAGCGCCTCGTGAGCAGGTCGGTTTTTCCAGAGCCGGCGGGCGCGCGCACGAGAATCGAGCGAGCCGGGTCAAGCGCACGCTCGCGCTCGGCTTGATCGGGAGGAGGAGTCCTGTGCGGCGCGTCAGGCATCGCCGGGCTCCTCGACCATGTCGTCGCCGGATTGCGGAGGGTTTTCCTGGATGCGGCAGAGCGCCTGCAGTCCACAGCGCTCGCAGGTTTCGGAATAGTCGCGCGGATCGACCACGGCGCTACCGGAAAGGAAATCGAGGGCGAGGTTTTGGATGTAGTCCCGCCACTCGGAAAGCAGCTCTGAAACAAGCGGCTTCTTCACCAGATTTGTAGTTCCTTTGAGATTGGCGCGCAAAGTCGCTTTCGCATTGCGGACTTTTCCCGCAAACTCCGTGTCGCCGATTCGAACTTTGGCGAAGACGAGACCACCGACCGATCCTGGGTTGGTGTCGAGCCCGAACTCCGCGTAAAGAGGCAGCTGCACGTCGTCGGGGCGCGGAAGATCCCAGACGCCTGGCTTGATGTCGCCGGACTTGTAGTCAATCACGAGAAGGGAATTGTCGATCAGGCGGTCGATGCGGTCGAGGCGAAGGCGAAGATTGTGACCGCAGATAGACGCGCTCGTGTCCAATTCGGTCTCGGCGACAGTGAAGGGAACGCGCTTGGATTCGTAGCGGAGCCACTCGACGACGAGCGAGACGAGCCGCGTTTGCTCGAGATCCAGATAGCGGGCCGGCATTGAATCGCGCGCGCGCGAGGGAAGCTGTGTCGCGAAGACGTGGCGCACATGGTCAGAGACAAACGAGCCGAGATCCGGAACGTCGAGAAGCTCTTTGTGCGAGCGAATGCCGCTTGGCGGCCCTGCCCAAACCGAATGCAGCACCTCGTGAAGAAGCAGGCCACGTTCGAGTGCAGTGAGTCCGGCTTCGGCGGGCTCCCATGATTTCGCCGCAAGGCGAGCCGTAGCGAATGCCTTGAAAGGGCATTGCGATTGCGCGGTTAGAACGCCGGAGCCGCCGGTGATCGCGCCGGCGGGGAAAAGAATCCGGCTTGCATCATCAAGAATAACTGTAATCGGTGACGAAAGCGGACGTGCAATCAAGTCGATGGAAAAAGGCTGGGGCGGACCGGCAATCTGCGCGACGAGCCGTGAAGGGCGCACGGCAACCCCGGTGCTGTCGGGACCGTCGCTCTGACGAGAATAGCTGAAATGAACTTCAGGTGCGGAGGCGAGCAGGCGGCGCGTGATGGCATCAGCCAATTCCCAATCGAGACGAGGCGACGCGTGAGGCATGCCGGTGTCGCGCTGGACTGAAATCGGCAGAAGCGGATGCGTCGCGCCGCGAGCCGGCCACGCGTCTTCGCAGGCGCCGAGGAACCAGATGGCATCGGCAGTGAGCCCCGCGGACTCGGCGGGACCGGCAATCAGAATCGGCGCGTCCTGCGATTCAGGCGCGAAGAGCGTTTCGTTGAGGGCGCGATCGAGAGCCGCGGGGAAATCGTTCCACTCGATGCGCCGGCCATCGAAGCCGAGTGATGCGCATTCGTCGACGGTCTGAAGCCAGCGGCGGTGAGCCTGAAATTCGCTGCTTGTAAGCGGGCGATCACCGGGCCAGCCGGCGAATTCGAGCAACTGCGGCGCGAGCTCAGCCCAGGCGATTGGAGATTGCAGGCGGCGCACGAATTGCTGAAGCCTGCGCTGAGCCTGCGTGATGCGCGCGACCCAGGCGAAAGGCAATTCAGCGCCGGGCTTCTGGCGCAGAAAATCCGCAAGGGTCCATTTTGTGCGCTGCAGGTTTCTGCGACGCACTCCGCGCATGAAGGCCGTGAAAGCCAGCGTTTCGCTGGGCGACGCGGCAATCTGGCCAGTCGAGAAAAGCCAGTCGAGCTCGTGCTCCTCGATCGGCTCGGTGAGCCAGTGCAACAGCAGTCCGGCTCCGCGCGCAAGAGCGACTTGGCCGAGCGGAACGCCCAGGGAGAATTCAAAAACGCTTGAGGCAACGGAGGCGCTTCCGCCGTCCGAAACAAATCTGAGAAAAGCGCGCTCGATTTCGCCGCGGCGTTTGGGCACATCCTGCGTGACAACGAGCAGACGTGCAAACGGATTGGTTGTGAGCCGTTGTTTGCACCAAAGGGCGCAAGCGGCGAGTTCAGTGGAGGGATCGGCCGCTTGATGAAATTCGATCTGTGCGGCGGTCTCACCGAGAGGAGCCCGCGTGCAAGCGCCCCACGCGTCAAAGAGCTCCTGTTGTGTAGGCAAGATGCGATCGAAGCCCACGAGCAAGAGAGGTTCGCGCTCGCGGGAATCCTGCCTCAGCGCTTCAATCAATTCGAACGGCAGGCGCGCGGGGCTGATTGTGTTCGCCGCGCGGCAGATTTCGTCGCAGTCCGCGAGCCAGTCGCTGAAGGCTGCCGCGTCCCGGTCCCAGGCGATGCGCGCCCTCCTGTTCAGAAACTGCGGAGCGTAGGCGCAAAGCAAATTGTGCGCCTTGATTGCCAGAGCCGCGAGGCGATCGCGCGCGCCGGCCAGACGCGCGGCCTCAGGCGCGGCGGCCGCAATAATTCCTGCCCAGAGCGACTGCTCCTGAAGCGAGTTCAGAACGGTGCGGCCGTCGAGGTTGCGTTCATCCCAGGCGTTGCGGACGAAGGTTTGCCAATCCTGAATGTTGGGAGTCTGCCACGCGGTAAGACCCTCGGCGCGGCAGGAACGGTTGAAGGCTGCTGTGAGGAATCGAGCGGTGCGCTCGCTTGCCGTGACCACGCGTCCACCGCCGCGCAGCCAGGCATCGATGCTCTCTTCCGGCCTAGCCCCCATTACAGCGTTATACGCCGACAGGTCCGACAGATGCCAAACGGTGTAGACGCTAACTGAGGACCAAAGTCCGCGCACCGGCCTATACTTGGGCGTGCAATTCCGATTCTCGAAAGGATGAGACCATGGTTCGGACTCAAAGACTAGCAGGCTGGGCGATTGGCGTGGCATGGGTAGCCGCCGCCTGCCTGACGGGTTCATCGCAAACACCGACGGTTGAAATCACCCCTGCCACGATGCCCCGTGTTGGAACTGTGGATGTTCGGTTTCAGTCCTACAATATTGAAGCAGTTGAGGTGACCGGCGGGCGATTCTGGAAATCATATGCTGCGTCGAGCCGCCTTGATTCCGATGCGCATGCCACAGGCGCGCCGGCTGGGATGGATCCTTCGCTCTTCCGCTATCGGCCGCCGATCGACCTGAGCAATCGGCGACTGCGCAAGCTGGCCGCTGCGCTGGGGCCCGTCTACCTGCGCGTAAGCGGAACGTGGATGAACTCCACGTACTTTCCGAACTCGGGCGAAACCGCATCTTCTCAACCACCGGCGGGCTTCAACAGCGTGTTGACCCGCAAAGAGTGGAAGGGTGTGATTGACTTTGCACGCGCCGTGGATGCCAGGATCGTGACTTCGTTTGCGGTGAGCCAAGGAACGCGCGACGCTGCCGGTGTCTGGACGCCGAAGGCGGCTCAGGCATTTCTGGAATACACGAGATCTGCGGGTGGAGATATTGCCGCGGCGGAGTTCATGAATGAGCCGACGTTTGCGGAAATTGGAGGTGCGCCCAAGGGATACGACGCGCAGGCCTTTGCACGCGATTTCGCTGTGTTTCATGCATGGGCCAAAGAAAACGCACCGCAGATGCGGATCCTCGGGCCTGGAGGCGTGGGCGAAGGGACGCCGATTGCGCCGGCGTCCATGCACTTGCTGCCATCCGAGGACATTCTGAAGGCCACCGGCCCCGTCTTCGACATATTTACCTATCACTCGTATGGAGCGGTTTCAAGCCGATGCGCCATGATGGGCGCTGCGGCCGGCACCACGAGCGATGCCGCGCTTTCAGCGGATTGGCTGTCGCGCGGCGCAAGTGCCGAATCATTCTATGCCAGATTGCGCGATCGCTTCGAGCCGGGCAAGCCCATCTGGAATACCGAGACCGGGCAGGCAGCCTGCGGCGGTGACCGCTGGGCGTCGTTATTTATTGATACCTTTCGCTATCTGAATCAACTGGGCAGCCTCGCACGGCTCGGGGTCCAGGTGCAGATTCACAATACGCTTGATGCGAGCGACTACGGATTGCTGGATGAAAAAACGCTCGCACCCCGGCCTGACTACTGGGCGGCATTGCTCTGGAGAAGACTGATGGGAACTACTGTGCTTGAGCCGGACTCTTCGCATGCGCCAAATTTGCATCTTTATGCACATTGCCTGCGCAATCAACCCGGCGGCGTTGCGGTGTTGGCAATCAACGCGGACCAGGAGTCCGGGCAGACGTTGCAATTGCCCACAGGGGCGGAAAGCTATACATTGACCGCGAGCGAACTCATGTCGCCCACGGTCGACCTGAACGGGAAGCAGCTCCATCTGGGGCCTGAGGATGCACTTCCGACGCTGTACGGGCGAGCCGTCCAC
>JBEKWT010000192.1:0-6179 GCA_049512795.1 Occallatibacter sp. | reverse complement strand
GCCTGATCATTGGCGGCAAGCGCCTCAAAACCGCGGAGAGAATTCGCTCCATCAATCCTGCGCACCCGGCGCAAATTGTCGGTGTCCACCAGAAGGCCGGCACTGCGCAGGTTGAAGTCGCAATGTCCGCCGCCCTCCGCGCCTACGAATCCTGGAGCCGGACCACAACTGAAGAACGCGTCTCGCTGCTTCTTGGCGCTGCCGAAATCATCCGCACGCGCAAATTCGAGTTCATGGCCTGGCTCACCTATGAAGTCGGCAAGAACTGGGCGGAGGCCGACGCCGACGTTGGCGAAACCATCGACTTCCTCGAGTTCTACGCCCGCGAGGCGCTGCGCCTGGCCGCCGCCACCACGCCCATTGAGTATCCCGGTGAGCGCAACGAGCTGCTCTACATCCCGCTCGGCGTCGGCGCTGTCATCTCGCCCTGGAACTTTCCCTTCGCCATCATGGCCGGCATGACCGCCGCCGCCATTGTCACCGGCAACACTGTGATTCTCAAGCCTTCGAGCGATTCACCCACCATCTCCGCTCGTTTTGTCGAGGTCCTTGAAGAAGCCGGCCTCCCTGATGGCGTGGTCAATTTCTGCCCCGGCTCCGGCTCCTCTTTCGGCAACGCCATCGTCGAGCACCCCAAAACCCGCTTCATCGCCTTCACCGGCTCCAAGGCCGTCGGCCTCGAGATTCATGAACGCGCAGCACATTCGCAACCCGGCCAGATCTGGATCAAGCGCACGATCCTCGAGATGGGCGGCAAGGACTCAATCCTTGTCTGCGCCGATGCCGATCTCGACGCCGCGATGGATGGAGTAGTCGCTTCGGCCTTCGGCTTCAGCGGGCAAAAGTGCTCCGCTTGCTCTCGCGCCATCATTGAAGCTCCCATCTACGACATCTTCGTCGAACGCCTGCGCGAACGCGTAGCCTCGCTCACAGTGGGCGATCCGGCCGCCAACCCCAACATGGGCCCCGTCATCAACCAGGCGTCGCTCGACTCCATGCTGCGGTCCATCGAGATTGGAAAGAGAGAAGGCAAGTTGATCGCGGGAGGAAAATTGCCAGCCACAACCGATGGCGGATACTTCCTTGAGCCCACCGTCTTCGCCGACGTCGCTCCTGACGCCGTAATAGCGCAGGAAGAAATCTTCGGCCCGGTGTTGGCCATTATCAAGGTCGCCGGTTTCGGAGAGGGCCTCCGCGTTGCCAACAACACCGAGTACGGTCTCACCGGCTCTGTTTACACGAGCGATCCCGCAAGAAAGGCTGCCGCACGCAGTGCCTTCCACGTGGGCAATCTCTACTTCAACCGCAAATGCACCGGCGCCATGGTCGGCGCTCACCCCTTCGGAGGCTTTAACATGAGCGGTACCGACTCCAAGGCCGGCGGTCCCGATTACCTTTACCTCTTCACCCAGGCCAAGAGCGTCGCCGAAAAGCTCTAGCCACCATTCAACCTCAGCAACCGGCGTCTGCGCCGTCTCAATTGCACCGGAGACCCCATGACTGCATGGGACTTTACAGCGGTAGTCTGGATTCTTTCCTTCCTGGCTGGCTTCCTCGGCGCGCTCACTGGCCTTGGCGGCGGCGTGGTCGTCGTCCCAGCCCTCACCCTCGCGCTCGGCGTCAACATGAAATACGCGATCGGTGCCTCGCTGGTCTCCGTCATCGCCACTTCTTCCGGCGCGGCCGCAGCCTACGTTCGCGAGGGCTTCTCCAACATTCGCATCGGCATGTTCCTTGAGATCGCCACCACCCTCGGCGCGATTCTCGGCGCATATCTCGCCGCCCGCGTCGGCACCCACGCTCTCGCCATCGTCTTCGGCCTGGTTCTTCTTCAGGCCGCGTTCCAATCCTTTCGGGGAAGCAAGGGTAACGACCTTCCCGCTGCCTCCGACGCCCTGGCCAGCCGCTTGCGGCTCGCCAGCTCCTACCCCGTCGACGGCAGGCGACAGGAATATGGCGTGCGCAACGTTCCCGCAGGTTTCGGCCTCATGTTTGGCGCCGGCGCGTTATCTGGCCTGCTCGGAATCGGCTCCGGCGCCGTCAAGGTCATCGCGATGGATCGCGTCATGCGTATTCCCTTCAAGGTCTCCACCACCACCAGCAACTTCATGATCGGCGTTACCGCCGCCGCAAGTGCCGGCATCTACCTCAGCCGCGGATTCATTGACCCGCGCGTGGCCATGCCCGTGATGCTCGGCGTCCTCGCCGGCGCGCTGCTCGGCGCAAAAGTTCTCGTGCACGCTCGAGTGCGCACGCTGCGGGCCGTCTTCGCAATCGTGATTCTGGCCCTCGCCATCGAAATGATCGTCAACGGTATCACGGGAAAGGTGTAGCCCTTATGGATGACCGCCGTCTTGAGACCATCATCGGCCGCCTTCTGCAAATTGGCGTCCTCGTCGCCGCCGCAACCGTCTTTGCGGGCGGCATTCTCTATCTCATTCAGAGTCACTCCGGTCACGTGGACTATCGCAGCTTCGTGCCCGGCGGCCCCGATATCCGCACGCTTTCCGGCATCGTCCTCTCCGCCGCGCACTTTGAAAGCCAGGGTCTCATTCAGCTCGGCCTCCTGCTTCTCATCGCTACGCCGGTCGCGCGCGTCGGCATGGCCGTCGTCGGATTCGCTCTCGAGCGCGACCGCTTGTACACCGTAGTCAGCCTCATCGTCCTGGTGATTCTCGCCTTCAGCCTGATTCACGCCACCTGACACACGAATGCCCGTGTCGGCCCCGCGTCTCGCCGGATTAAGCTTCCTTCGAGTCCATGTTGGATTTGATCCGCGGCTCGCGGATCGTCGGCTGGTTTACGCCACGGCACCGGGAGCGGTTTGGTTCGCTGCCTGGTTTGCTGCCTGGGTCTCGGCTTCCAGTTTGCTCCCCACTTCGGCTGCCGCCTTCGCCAGCACCCGGTGATGGATGGTGAACAGCGCCAGCTCAAGCCGGTCGCCTACGCCGGTCTTATCGTAAATCGACCGCAGGTAATTCTTGATCACCTGTTCCGTCGTCTTCAATCGGAGAGCGATCTCGCGGTTCTTGCAGCCCTGCACGATGAGCGCCACGATGCGCATCTCTTTCGGCGTCAGCCGATCGCGCACACGCGCTCCCACCAGGTCCTCTTCGATTGCCTCCGGCGGCGCTGCCTGCGTGGGCAGCCACGAATCTCCCGCCGCAACCCGGCGCACGCATTCCACCAAAGCCGGTCCCGTGACGCTGCGGAACACGACCCCGCGAAAACCCTGCTGCATATACGATGCCGCATTGTCGTTGTTCTCTGCGATCACGATGCCGCGGCTGCTCGTCGTCTCCAGCAGCATGCCCAGGCGTGTGAAATCCGGCTGTAACGAAGCCGCAAACAAAACGATGGAGTTAGGAAACGTGGTAACGGCATGGTACATCCGCTCAAGATCGGTACATTGCGCGATGATGCGCAAGTCCTCGTCCATCGCCAGAACCTTGGCGGTACCGGCCCGGAAGATCGCCTGCGAATCAGCCAGTATGATCTTGTTCATGGTGTGTTCTGCCCACCCCTGTCCACTTGGAAAAAACTCAGCCCTCTCACTCGATCGCCGCCAAGTCCAGCGTGTGGACCCACCGCGCCTGTCATTCTCCCCATTCGTCCCTATCGGCAGAATGACCAAAGTCTTGGCAATGTCTGCAATTGCTACATTTTGGCCCTGGCCCGTCCATTTTGCAATACCCGGCTCAATTGGGATCTCCGGCCCCTCGTGGGTCTATGTTTGAGATTACAGCCTATGGACCCAATAGGGTACAAAAAACCTCTAGGCGGGTCCGCGGAAACCATTAACTAAATTGGGACAGGTACATCCGCTCTCATGAATCGCCAGGCACTCTGCCGGGCAAGGGTGGGACCCGGCAATAAGGCGGGGCCCAGGCCGATCGTGAGGAAAAGCGGTTCGATCATGAGACCGGTTTCAGGCACTACACTTTCCATATGGCGCGGCCCATCCTGCTTGCTGTAGACGACGACGTAAGCGTGCTTGAAGCCGTGGTCCAGGATCTGCGTCGCCAATATGGCGCCACCTATCGCGTCATGCGCGCCGCCAGCGGACCGGCTGCGCTCGACACTCTTGCCCAACTCAAGTCGCGCGATGAGCCCGTAGCTCTATTGATCAGCGACCAGCGCATGCCCGGAATGAGCGGCGTCGAAATGCTCGAGCGGGCGCGCACCATCTATCCTGACGCGCGCCGCATCCTTCTCACCGCGTATGCCGACACTGAGGCCGCCATTCGCGCCATTAACACCGCTCGCATTCATTACTACCTGAACAAGCCCTGGGACCCTCCGGAGGAGAAGCTCTACCCCGTTGTCACCGACCTCCTTGAAGACTGGCAGGCTAGCTTCAGTCCGCCGTTCGAAGGCCTGCGCGTCATCGGCTATCGCTGGTCGCTTAACGATCACCGCCTGCGCAACTTCCTCTCTCGCAATCACGTTCCCTACCGCTGGATCGATGTCTCCGTCGGCGATGAAGCTCTTACGCTCCTCAAAGACCGGAAGCTCGATCCGCAAAAACTCCCCGTGGTCCTCTTATCCGACGGCTCCGTCCTCGTCGACCCCGATCTCGAGACGCTCGCAGGCCGCGTCGGCCTTCGCGTTCAGGCCGCGCAGGATTTCTATGACATCGTGGTCGTTGGCGCCGGACCGGCCGGTCTCGCCGCCGCCGTCTATGGTGCCAGCGAGGGTCTCCGCACCGTCGTCATCGAACCTGAAGCGCCCGGCGGGCAGGCCGGTTCCAGCTCACGCATCGAAAACTATCTCGGCTTTCCCTCCGGCGTCACTGGCGCCGATCTCGGCCGCCGCGCCTACGCTCAGGCCTCTCGCTTCGGTGCCGAATTTGTCACCCAGCGCGCCACCGGCATGCGCGTCGACGGCCAGTACCGTTTTCTTCAGCTTGCCGATGGCCGTGAGGTTTCCAGCCACTGCGTGCTACTCGCTCCCGGCGTCCAATACCGCAAGCTCGATATCCCCGGCGCCGACCGCCTCACCGGCCGCGGCATCTACTATGGTGCCGCGCTCGTCGAAGCGTTGGCCTGCAAGGGCGAAGAGGTCTTCATCGTTGGCGGCGCTAACTCCGCCGGCCAGGCCGCCCTGCATTTCGCCAAATATGCCACCAAAGTAACCATGCTGGTGCGCGGAGAAGGACTTTCCGCCACCATGTCGAAATACTTGATCGATGAGATCGCTCGGACATCGAATATTGTGGTGGAGGCGCGCAATCAGGTCATCGAAGCCATCGGCGACGAACATCTCACCGAGCTAAAGCTCCGCGGCCCGGCAGGTGAAGTTCAGGTGCCCGCATCCTCTTTGTTCGTCTTTATCGGCGCCGCGCCGGTCACCGCGTGGCTGCCGCCGTGCATCATGCGTGACCAGAAGGGATTCATCTTGGCTGGGCCCGATTTACGCAACGACGGTAAGCTGCCCGAGGTCTGGAACGAAAAACGCGAGCCGTTCCTGCTTGAGAGCAGCGTTCCCGGCGTCTTTGTCGCCGGCGATGTCCGCTCCGGCTCCGTCAAGCGCGTCGCATCCGCGGTGGGCGAGGGCTCAATCGCGGTCCAGTTTATGCACCAGTATCTGGCGGGGTTCTAGCACCTTCTCGCAGACGCTGGTTTGAGTGCAATGAGCAAGATGAGCGAAAGCACACAAGCGATCAACGTCGAACCGGTCCGTCTCAAGGATCTTGCAGCAGCGCTACCGCACACCCGAATCTTCGCTTCAACTCCGTTCCACGCAATCCTTGGGGTTGACCACGTCGACCGTGTCACTGCTCAGGCCGGCACGGTGCTCGTCGAAGCCGGTCAGCCCTGGCTCTACTACTGGCTCCTTCTCCGGGGTGAATCGCGCGCCGAACGCCCCGAATCCGACGGAACGCTGACCCCGGTCGGCATCGCCCATGCCGGCGAAGCTTTCGGCGAAGTACCTTTCCTCACCGGCAAGCCAAATTCCACGTTTCGCATCACGGCTACGCAGGATTCAGTTCTTCTCCGTTTCACCGAGCAGGACTTCTGGTCCCTTCTGGCCTGCTGCCCCGCCGTCCGCAAGGCTGTCCTTGCCGATAGCGCGGTACGCCTTCAGGCCTATCAGGTTGAGGCGCTGCATCGCGAGAAGCTCATCTCCCTCGGCACGCTCGCCGCGGGCCTCATGCACGAGCTCCACAATCCCGGCTC
>JBEKWT010000191.1:0-6186 GCA_049512795.1 Occallatibacter sp. | reverse complement strand
CAAGATTGCATTTCCAGTGGAGATGGCCGTTCTTCTTCGCGAAGGATGAGCCGAAGACGGGGAAGCCGGCGTTGGATCCGGTATTGATCGCCTTGCGGGAGAGTCATACAGGGCTGCTCACGGAACTGGATCGGCAGACAGTCATGACGCAATTGCGCGGCTCCACGGGAGCGGCAATGCTGCTCGGGTTCGTGCTGTTCTACCTGATTCCGACGCCGCCGCTCGGCGCACTCGCGGGGGTGGCGGGCGCGTTTATATTGCTGGTCTTCATCTTCAGCGCCAAGCCCCACATGAACGATCTGACTCAGGACACCATTACGGCCGGCAAGAAAGCTCTGGGTGCGGACAAAGCGCCGGCACAGGAGCATCCAAAAGCCGGCGCGCACTGAGCGAGACTGAAGTCGAATTCAATTCCGCCACATCGGCAGTTGCCTCCGAGCAATTGTTCGTGCCCCCTCGTCGATTAGGGTCGCCCACGTCGAAGCGCATCGCATTCCCGCTAAATAAAAGTATCTACGCAAAAAGCGTAAATATTTGCGCAATTTGCGTAAGGTCTTGAAAGATCCGCGCGGCTCCCGCGCTTCGAATCTGACGACTGATAACTGACAACTGCCTACAGCGTCACCAGCGTTCGCGCCGCCGCCGCGTGGCGAAACGCTTCGGCCTGGCTGTCAAGCTCCCGGTCCCAGTTCTTTGGCTGATAAATGCAGCACGGTTCCTGGGCCAGCGGATCGCCCGTCAGCGCGTAGGCCCGCGCACGCGACCCGCCGCAGATCTCCTTGAACTCGCAGGCGCCACACTTGCCTTCGAGCCGTCCTGTGTCGCGCAGCGCCTTGAAGATCGGCGCGTTGCGGTAGATCTCGGCCAGCGGCGTCTCGCGTATATTGCCCGCATGAATCGGCAGAAATCCGCTGGGATACACATTGCCCATGTGCGAGATGAACATGAATCCTTTGCCGTCGTTCACGCGGCGCGTGGCCCAGCCCATGTTGCGCGTCTTGGCGTCGGCCGTCGGCGTGCCCGACTCGTAACCGCGCCCATTCGCATGTCCTGATCCGTTCCCCGCTCCATTTCCCCCGCCGTTCCCCGCTCCGTGCCCCATGCGCTTTTCTTCCAGATTGTGTTGCAGCAGGTAGCGCCGATAGTGCATCGCCTCCGTCGTCTTGATCTGGAAATTCGCCCGCCGCGAAAGTTCGTAAATCTTGCCGAAGACCTGCTCAAATTCCTCGCCGCTCAAAAGATCGTCTAATTGGCCCCGTCCCACGGGAACCAGAAAGAACACATTCCACATCACGATCGCCAGCTTCTCGAACAGATCGCACAGGTTGTCGAGGTCGTGGACGTTATGGCGGCTCACCGTCGTATGCACCTGGATCGGAATCCCCGCCTCATTGGCCCACTCGACGGCCTGAATCGTCCGCGCCCACGCTCCCGGCAATCCGCGAAACGCATCGTGAATCTCGGGCGTTGAGCCGTCCAGCGAAATCCCCAGCCGCACCAGCCCCGCATCCTTCATCTTGAAGATCGCTTCGCGGGTCAGCAGCGGCGTGGCACTCGGAGTCACCGCAACGTGCACATCCTTGCTGGCCGCATAGCGGATCAGCTCAAAAAGATCCTTGCGCTTCAGCGGGTCCCCGCCGGTAAACACAAAGATGGGAATATGCATATCGGCGATCTGGTCGATCAGCGCCTTGCCTTCTTCATGGGTCAGCTCGTCGGGATGCGCAATGGGCTGCGCCGCCGCACGGCAGTGCTTGCACGCCAGGTCGCAGGACTGCGTAATCTCCCAAATCGCGAGGAACGGCGATTCATCGTAGTCGATCCCGCCTCGTGCGGGAATGTTTTGCATCGGCTGCATCGTCATGGGACCTCCCTGCGCGAACGCGCAAACACAAACCGCTCGAATCGAGGCGACGGCGCCAACTCGTCAGGTGCCTGGGGCAAGGGGGGAATTGACTGGTTTCCTGCTGAGAATCCTTTGCCAGCCGACTCACTTGCCGTCCGCACCACAACCAGGAAACCGCCCCCGAGGGCCACGATTCCGGTCCAGAAGAACACCTTCCGGGCGGGTCAGGCTGTGATTGGGATCACTTTATGGCCCTCATTCGGGACAATTGGAAACCCTCGCTGGACAAAATCGGGAATCGGGAACACAATTTCTGTCACCGGCAGCGTCACTTGCTCGGCCCGCGCCTATAGTGAGTGTGAGGGAGTACCGCAGCCGGCAAACGGCTCTGGCAATTCGCGCTAAGGTGAGCTGGGTCACTTTTTCGTGTGCGGCAAAGCACCGCAAATCCACCTTTGCCCATGAGACTATTTGAACTCACTGTAAGGAGGTATCTATGGCCGCCGTTCTGAAGCCAGGTTGGACGAAACCCTCCACCATCCTCTTCGCCACCGAGATACCGCCCAACGAGAAGGCCTTTTCATTCGCGCTTGCCCAGGCCCGGGAATTCGGTTCCGATCTCATCATCCTCCACGCCTATGACACGCTCATCATAGCCGCGTCGGAGTCCTCGGGCATTCGCTATTACGATTACGCCGCCGCCGCGCGCTCTGAAAAGCAGCACCTCGAGCCGCTCGCGCTGCGCGTCCGCGAGGCCGGTCTCAAATGTGAAGTCGTTGTGCGGCCCGGCCTGCCTGCCGACGAGATCCTCGCCTTCACCCGCGAGCGACAGATCGACCGCATCGTCATGGGCACGCACTCTCCGGGTCCCATCGGCAAGCTGCTCGTGGGTTCGGTCGCTGAGGCTGTCCTGCGCACCGCTACTTCGCCGGTCTTCATCGTCGGCCCTGAGGTCGTCGACGGCGCCTATCGCAACTTTGCCACCCGCACCATCCTCTGTGCTGTCAGCCTGCATGAGGCCAGCCCTGTCATCGCTTCATTTGCCGCGGAATTGGCCTCGCAGCACGGCGCGCGCCTGATTCTGCAGCATGTCATCCGGCCCCAGGACCGCGCCGAGTTTCTTGCCGGCCGTTCCCTCGACGACGTCGAAGCCGACATGATCGCGCTGGTACCCAGGGAGTTGCAGGGCCAGGTTGCTATCCAGACCATTGTTGTGCCCGGCGACCCGACTGAAGAGCTCCTCTATCAGAGCCGCGCGCAGCAGGCCGACCTCATCGTCCTCGGCGCGCAGGGTGCTACAGCCTTTGCGGCCATTACCCGCCACGGCGTGGTGTACAAGACCCTCGCCCACACGCACTGCCCCGTCATCACGCTTTCGCCGGTAGTCCTCGCCGAGTTCGGGTCGAAGGTGGAGAGCCTCAGCCCGGCTGAAGCCTACATCGCCGGCGTATTTTAGCTACTTTCCGCGAATCGAGCATTCACGTTCGCTTAAGCGAGTGTGTATGCCTGTCTCGCTTTCCCGCCCCGCGACTTTAGATCACCTTCAGTAAAAGCAGAATCAGCACAATCGTAAGGATCAGGCTGAGCCCGCCTCCGCCGTAGTATCCCCACCCCGGGCCCACTCGATAGCCGCCATATCCAAATCCCAAAATCAGCACGATAAGAATAATCAGCAACAGCATTTAGCTCTCCTTCCGCCATGTCGCGTGCCTGTCGCGTGCGCAACTCGCCTTCACACAAACCTTTTGCTGTGATGCCGGGTCCGCGTTCACGGCTGCTTCGCCGAAAAGAGAATCATTGTTCCCATCAAAGTCGGCGAATCTTCCCGGTCGATGCCTGCAAAGCCGCAGTGGTTGCTTCGCATCGGCGCTTCGCTTTGTCCATTGCGATGCCGAGCGCGGCGAACAACCCGTACACTCACTCCGGCGTCAAAGCGTCTGTGGTTGAGGACGAATCACCGGGAGGTGAATGATGCTCTGGACCATCTTTATCATCCTTCTCGTGCTGTGGTTGCTTGGCATTGTTTCGTCATACACCCTCGGCGGATTCATTCACATCCTTCTCGTGCTCGCGCTGGTAGTGCTTGTGATCCAGCTGATCACCGGACGTAGGACCGTCTAGGCGCGACTCCGTCGGCGGCAATTTTCGACGACGTCTCTGTCTCGCCCGAATGGTCAGAGGGCATCAACAGGGTCCGCTAGTTAATGAGTTAAACCGAAACAGAAACCCACGGAGGTGGAATCATGGATAAGGATCAGGTAAAAGGCGCAGTCAACGATGCAGCAGGACGGGCGAAACGCCAGGTTGGCGAGTGGACCGGTGACACCAATGCCCAGGTGGAAGGAGCCGCGCAGCAGATCAAGGGCAAGGCGCAGAAAGTGGTAGGCAACGTGAAGGACGCGGCCCGCGACGCGGTGGCGAAAGTCGACCGCGAGCACGAACAGGAGAAGGGAAGAGAGCAGGAGCGGGAGCGTCAGCGCGAAAGCGAGCGTGAGCACGCGCACCATGGCTAGACACTGAGTTCCGTCGGTCGCCGGCGCCGAAAGCTGTCACCGGCCTATCGATGCAACTTGATCCATCAACCTAAAACTAAAAAACTAGAACCTCGCGGGCAGGCGACAGGATGAAGCGTAGTCGAAACCGCTTCTTTCAGTTTCCTGCCCGTTGTCTTTCGTACTTCCGCCCGCTTTTATCCCCCGACCTGCTTTTCGCGACGTTCACCCGCCACAGGAAATGGGTGCCCCATCCATCGCCTTTTTCGGCGATGGGTGGGATACCACGAAACTCATTTTTAGCGCTGTCATCCTGAGCGGAGTCGAAGGACCTGCGGTTGCTTTTCGCGCCCTGTCCCCACCACAAAAAATGGGTGCAAACAATGGGTGCCCCCGTCCCTCGGATTTGGGGACCGGGAATTGCACGAATCCAACCCCGCCCGTGGCCCGCTCTTACCAATCCTCAAAAAATTGGTGCCCCATCCTTCGCCTTCGTTCCGGCGAGGGGTGGAAAAGAGCCCCTTCAGGCCACGACTGAGCGCCACAATCTCTTCTGGCCCGCAAGCCAGAATTCCGGCCATGCGATATACTTGCCGCATCGGGCTGCATCGGTTCGGTTTTTGCCCCGAAGCGAGGTGCGTCTTCTCGAGAGACACCGCCATCCGCACCGCCGACGTCCCATTAGCGCAGACAACGCGCTGGCGCGCCGTGGTCCGGGTACTCCGAAGTCCAATCGATAGTTTAAGTTGCGCCCTCCTTCCCTCTTCCTGCGCTCTTTGCGGCTCCCCCTTGCCCGAGCTTTCTTCCGTTCCAATTTGCCCTGTTTGCTGGTCGGAGTTCCCCGTCCAGTCCGGCTCCGTTTGCGCCCGCTGCGGCGACGCCATCACCGCACCTGCAACACCCACGGTTTCAATGCTTTGCCGCACCTGCCGCCTTGCCCCGCCGCCCTTTGTTCGCGCCGTGTCGCACGGCGTCTACGAAGGCCGGATGCGTGAGGCCATCCACGCTCTCAAATACGACCGCCTGCACTCCGCCGCACGCGAGCTCGGCCGCCTGCTGGCTGGCGCAATCGCTCAATTGGCCGGCGAAGCGCCAGTTGAAATGCTGGTAATCCCCGTGCCGCTCCATCGTTCCAAGTACGCGCAGCGCGGATTCAATCAGTCGCGCTCCCTTGCCGTTGAGGCGCTCAAATTCCTGCACGCGAGCCACCCGCAATGGCAGCTTGCGCTCGCTCCCAGCACCCTCATGCGCCTGCGCGCCACCGGAAGCCAGGCCGGCCTCGCCCCGCGCGAGAGGCGGATCAACGTACGCGGCGCATTTTCAGTCTCCGATCCGTCAAAAGTTACGGCGCAGCACATTCTGCTGGTGGACGACATTCTCACCACCGGAGCCACGGCGCGAGCCGCTGCGCAAACCTTGCTCAAAGCCGGGGCTGCTTCCGTCTGGGTAGCCACGTTGGCGCGCGCGCAGCGCTCCACGGGATTTGGACGGCCCATCAACTCGGCCCGCGACCAGGAAAGAGACGACGACAGCGAAGTGGACGGCGAGATCCTTACCGGCTCAGCAATGCAAGTGGACCCAAACGCAGCATCGGCAGATTCATCGACTTTGCGGAAACAGCCATCTTCTTAACCCCGGGGGAAAGAGATGTCGTTGGGAAAAGCCATGATTCACGCGCGCAAGCAAAAGGCGATCGCCAAGGCCGTCGTAATGGCCGCCGACTACGGCGCCGCTCCGCATGTCCACGCGCACATCCTGCAGATGCCGGTTCTGGTGCTGAACGCCTCTTATGAACCGATCAACATCTGCGGCGCTCGCCGCGCTCTCGTTCTTGTTCTCAAGGGCATC
>JBEKWT010000190.1:0-7029 GCA_049512795.1 Occallatibacter sp. | reverse complement strand
CGTTGGTGATGACTTGCGGCGTGGAAGAGTCGCCGAGAATGTACCCGGCGGTAATCTGCTGTGAGTGATCGGAGAGGTTTTGCCACAGAATTTCCCCGTCTCGCGCGTTATATGCCAGGGTGCCCACGTCGCTCTGGCTGGTCAACAGTTCCGGCTTGCCATCGCCATTGATGTCGAAGAACTCCATGGCGTCCATATGATCGTTGTTCTTCTCAAAATACTTGGCATTGTTCCACACCTCGTTTCCATTCGCATCCAGGCAGAGATGGCTGATGAAGACTTCATCGATCCCATCGCCGTTCACATCGTAGGGATAAATGTAGTGGCCAAAATAATCCTTGTCGCGATGCTCGCTGTGCTGCCACACCTGATTCAGATCTTGGTCGTATGCCGTCAGGCTGATTAAGCCGCCGGTATCGCTGAGCACCAGCAGCGTGTCGGGTCCATCGGAGTCCTTGTGAAACTTTGCCACCGCCATTCGGTAGTTGTTATACACATGCGGCATCGGCGGCGCGGGCCACGGAACCTTTTTAAGGATCTCGCCGGTGCGGCCGTCGCAAAGTACCAGCCACTCCTTGTTGTCGATCATGCGCCAATGCGCCAGCTCGTCACGCCCAGTGTGATGAAAATCCCATAGAATGCCGGGCGCTTCAAACTCGCCACGCAGGCGCGCATCCTGGGCCGGCGCCTTCCAACGCCACAGCTCGTGCCCGTCATTCGCGTACATGATGGCGGAGTAATCGTTGGTGATGTCGAGGATGGCGAATTTGCCGCTGCCGTCCACATCGCCGAATTTCACAATGTTCGACGGTTCAATGTGGTACTCATTCAAATCGTCTTCCTTGAACTTCGCGTTCTTTGTCAGCACAAGGACATTCAACGACGGTCTCGGCACAATGGATGTCAGGCGGATCTCCGCTGTTCCGGGCTTGAGCGCGAAATCGCCGCCGCGCTGCCATGCGAGAGCACCATGGCCGTATATGCTCACGTCCTCCTTTCCATCGATTGTGACGTGGAACGAGCTTGATGCCGTGCCGATGCTGCGCACGAAAAGATGGTAGATGCCGGCTTCTTTCACGGGCACCTTCGCCGACACATCGTCGGCCACGCTCATGTTGATCGTGTCGTTGTTGAAGAACCATTCTCCAGCGGGAAAACGCCCATCGTTGCTGTCGCCCGCTGGAATCGTGGCAAAGAAGTCGGATGCCGGAACGATGATCGTACCGGGAAGCTGGTGCGCGGCATCGTGATGATGGGGCATCAGCGCAGGCTGCTTTGCAGAGACGGCTTTGTTCAATTGCCGCGTCTCGCGGGCAAGTTCGAAATCAGGCGCAATGTCTACCGGAATGTCCTTGGTCGCTTCCAGCGCGGTCGTCAGCGACGCCGGCATCAAGTCATACTTGGCAAACCACGCTTCAGTGCCGGCTCGGTCGCCCTGGGCTTCGAATGCAAGCAGCTTCTCATCCAGGCTTGCTATCGCGCCCGGCATCGCCATGTAATCGACGGCGTATCGGCCGTCAGTACCTTGCCGCAGAGCGCCTTGCTCCAGCAAATAATTGAACTCCATTAATTCGGCGCGGCCGTGAGCTTCGCCTGTACCAAACCGCAACGTGCGAAGGATACCGCCCACATACGAGCCGTAAATCTTGTCCAGCATGCTGTCCGGCAGAATCTTTTGATCGACCAGCCATTTCGCAAGGAAGATGCCAGTGACATCGGCCTTGGCCTCTTCGAGTCCGCTAAAAGACCCGCCGATGGCCTCGCGAATATCCATCTGCTTGCCGTCAATGTGCGCGTATGCAGGCCCAAGGCCGTGCGAGATCTCGTGCAGAATCACAAAGCTCAAATACCCATCCGCGGTAACATCGTTGACCTGCGCGGGCGTCAGCATCTTCGCTGCGATGGGCAGAATCACCGCATTCACGCGGGCATCCATGAAGTTCCTGAAGAAAATCTTTTTCGTTCCCTTCTCCGCATGAATGCGCGCATCGTTGGGCAGATTGTCGGCAACCGCCTGGTAGCCATACCGCAGATCGCCTGCGCGAAGCGGCGAATCAACCACCTCCATCGGCGTAACCTGGCCTTGCTTCGATGGTTTGTCGGCGTCGGGCAAAGGCAGCGCTTGCTGCATGGCTGCTTCGTTCGCCTGATAAAGATCCAGCCTGCGGCTTTGTTCCTGGTCGCGAACCAAAATTGCCCCCCCATAGGAGGTCTTCACACCGAGCAAGTCGTCCAGATAAGTCTCGTACGGTGCGAAGATCAGATCCACTTTCGGATTCTTTAGATCGAGCCACGCGATGTCGCTGGCATAATAGTCGTCTGAGAGCAGCGCATCCGCGCGCAATCGGAGGAATTTCGCAAAAGCCGGATCCGGCGAAAGCTCTGCCGCTGCGCGAAGATCCGTTGCCATCGGTCGAAGCCACTGTGCGTACGCCTCGTGGTATGGAACGGCCGTCAAATGGTCTGGCGTGCCTCGCACAACAGTCCGTTCATCAAAGAGCACATCCTTCATCTCGGGATGCGCTGCAGCAAAGCGATCAATCTGCTCCCGGTTCAGTCCGTAGGGATACAACTCGTGGCCGGGGGGCATAGGCTCCTCGCCCAGAAACGGAAAATTATCATCCAACAGATCCCAACGGCTGCCCATGACGCCAAAGAGTTTGGCGAGCACCGGGCTCTGCGTCACGCGATAAACCGACCATCCGCCCAAATCACTCTGATGCCAGTACAACTCGTCCATTAAACGGCAGGCATCGGCCAGCTTTGCCACCATCTGCTGCTCGCGCGAGCTTAGCCCTGTGCGATCGTAGGACATGACAACCGTTTTCCAGCGCGCGGCGCGTTCCGCTTCGTCGTGCACTGGACGCCCGCCGGCGTTGCGTCGTGAAGGAGCCTGGCCTGAAAGCTGCGCCAGCAACGCAAAGCAGAGAAAGAACACGAGCGAGACTGGTCGATATCGAAATCGGATTTCGCAGATCCAATCGTAGAGCCTATTGCTTGTAATCAAGAAGACCACCTCTTTCTTCGCGAGAGCAAAGTTCGTCTCAAAGGACTTACTTGCGGGGCTTGTCGGCGCCAGCAGGCAATATTCGACTTCGCGGCTGCGCCGCCAGGCTCTCTTCATCCGCGGGGTAGCACGGTTTCACCGTGCACGGGCGTTCATTGGTCTTTGTCGTTCCCAGATAATTATGGTTGAAGTCCGCATCTCCCGGAACAAGATAGAAAGTCACGCTCTGTCCCATCTGAGATTCGTCCGTCGTGGGCAAAATACGCGCCGGATCGACATGGTACCAGCGCACCAGATACGCTTTCGTGTTCAGCGAACGGTAGGCAGCCATGTCCTCAAGACGAATGTCATAACCTGTTGTATCTTCCGTTTCCCGCATCTTTCCGTTCTCGCTTGCATCATGGTCTTTCGAAGGATCCTTCAAGCCCACCAGGACCAGCTTCACGGTATTGTCAGCTCTCATGTGTCTCGCTGCATTTTCAAGACAAGGAAGCGCCACGTCCTCCACGCGCGCTGGACGGTTCGCATCGCGGTCGAATTGGATGGCGCATAGCCTTTCGACTCCGGCGGGCAGGGGCGTCACCTGCGCCTTTGCAACTGCAGGCGAGCTGAACAAAGCGCAGAGAACAATCCCTGCGCATGCTCGAATCGGCCGTTCGCACGCCTCCATGCCCATCATCGTCCCCCTCCAGATCGGTGGATATTCCAATCTACAGCAGGCCAATGGCGCGTCCGGCCACGCCCACTCCCAGCCACAACAGCAGCGATACAACGGCCGCGATGCGCGGCCAAAACATTAAAGTTCCTCTCCGTGTGCGCAGAATTGCCTGCCGATGCAGGGTGAAGTAGAAGACAGCTGCCGCAGCCAGCAGCGCCATCTTCCACCGAAAGGCCGGGCTGTAGTAGCACTTGCCTGCCTCCTCTGAGAGCAATGCAATCCCCGACAACACCATGACCGAAAGGCTGACGAGGAGAACGCGGCTTAATTCGCGGTTAATGGTGATTGCCGATTCGCCTTTCAAAATGACACCGAGAAGCCTGAGGTCGACAATCAGAACAGACCCTCCCAGGATGGCGAGACCCAGCAGATGGACCATCTCGACCACGGCAAAGCCCCAGCGCGATGTCTGCATCGCGTGGCCCAACGGAGAGTGAGCAAGCGCCATGAACCAGCCGTGCAAATCCATTACCAGACCGAATCCTTTCCCGGTAGTTCAGAAGTAGGCGATGGCGCGGCCCGCGATGATCACGCCGCTCCAAAGCGCAAGCGATGCAATGGCCGTGGCACGCGCCCGCCATGGAGACACATGGCGGCTCTCCCACTCAGTGGCACTCCGGTAAATGGTTCTATGAAAGACAAGCGCATTGAAACCGGCCAGCGCGAGCAGCACCAGCTTTGTCCGGAAACTGGGATTGGCGTACATCTTCTCGGCTTCCGCCCAGAAGAGCAGGAAGCCGCTCACAACGCTGACTGCGAGCCCCGACCATGTCAGCGGCAACACGCCACGCGCCACGCTTCTTACGGAGATCTGGCGCAGAATAACCCCAAGCATGCGAAGGTCAAGAACGGCGACTGTGCCGAACAGCAGTGTAATGGCGAGAACGTGCACCGACTCGATGATGGAAAATGCATTGTTCGATTCACGCAGCATCGTTCCGAAGCCCGACTGATAAAGCGTCTCGCAAAATTGGTGAAGAAGCGGCATAGGGGAAGCTCTCATCTCAAGCCGGACGGTGATCGGCGCACTGCAATGCCCGGCTTGCCTTACTTGCTTGTGCTTGTAGCTGGAAGATTACCTTGATCGGTCCCATCGTCGCCCGGCCCTCCGTCGCCAGGGCTGCCGCCATAAAGCCTGCGTCCGTCAGGCAATGTCACGCGACGGCCATTGGCAGTATTGGAACCATTCTTTGCGCGATACCCTTCGACGACAACAGTGTCGCCAACTTTCAAATCGTCTTTCCCCCACGCACGGCGGCTGAGCGCGCCGGGGCTCGGGCCTTCAATGGCCCAGTTCGTCACTTTGCCGTCAGCATCCACGGCGTCGATATAGAAGTAAGTGTGAGGATTGGTCCATTCGACACGAGTGACCTTGCCCGTCAGGCGGACAGGTTTGTTGATGTCGAATTCAGCCGCAAACGAGTGATGCGCGTATGCTGGAACGGCAAATGTTGAGATCCAAAAGGCAAACATAAATGCGAATCTGGCTTTCATCGTGCGCTCTTCCTTTCGCCATCCGTCTGACTCGGAGTCTTCCCCGATTCGGGCTTGCCGGCGATTCCCCATTTTGCGAATTGGTCTGCGATATCCGGCTGGATTGCTGTCGCAGCTTGCATATCCGCACCGCCTCCGTCGGCGTCTCCTGATCTCTGTCTTGCCAGGCCACGCCCATAGAGTGAGGATGCGTCGGTCGGATTCGTGGCGAGAACCGAATCGTAGTCGGCCAATGCCGCCCTTGCATCGCCCAGCTTCAGATGCACCAGGCCGCGGTCGTTCAGCGTCGCCACATCGTTCGATCGCAGAGTCAGAGACTCATTGCAGTCCACGAGGGCCGACGAAAGCTGTCCCGCTATTGCGCGGGAGAAGCAGCGATTGGTATAGGCTTCGGCGTAGTCCGGCTTCAGGCGAATTGCCTGGTCGAAATCTGCGTTCGCCAGTTCCTCTTGGCCTTTGCTCTCGTAGGCGATGCCCTGGCCATTATAGGCCTCTGCCAAATTCGGCCTGATGTGAAGCGCCTGCCCAAAGTCGGCTATCGCTTCGTTCAACCGGCCTTTGTCCAGGTATCGTACGCCGCGGTTGTAATAGGTCTCCGCATCTTCGGGATTGAGGCGCAGAGCCCGCGTGTAATCCGCAATTGCTTTGTCATACTGGCGCTCGTCGGTATACGCGTTGCCGCGGTTGCTGTAAGCCTCAGCATATTCGGGTTTGACTTCAATCGCCTTATTGAAATCCGCGATCGCCTTCTCGTATTCGCCGATCGAGTCATATGCACTTCCGCGGTTATTCAACGCGCCAGCGTTTTCCGGCTGCAACTGGATCGATCTTTCGAAATCTTCGATGGCTTTGTCGAATTGACCTATCTGAGCGTATGCCACGCCGCGATAGTTGTAGGCATTCGAATCATCTGGCCTCAAGCGAATCGCTTCGCTGTAATCACCCATGGCTCGATCGAACTGGCCTCTTGAAGCGTATGCGTTGGCGCGATTGCTGAAGGCGCCTTCGTAATCGGGCTTGAGCTGGATCGCTCGATTGAAATCTTCGATGGCCCGGTCCTGTTGGTCCTTCATGGCATATGCAATACCGCGGCTGTTGAATGCAACTGCCTCGTTCTCCGTATCATCTTTGCTTGATTCGATCAGCGCGGTGCAGGCTGCAATGCTGACGTCCGGATCCGAGCCCTCGCATCGAGCCCAGTTGTCTCCGGAGCTTTGCGCCGGACACGCGCCGGAAAACAGCAAAACGACACACCATGCTGCTGCGCGCGCGCTAAGGCCACTGGAGGCGACTGAACGGGGATCGAAAAGCCGTTTCATCTTGCTAAGAAACACTGCCAGAGAATCGCATTCGCCCGGGGACAATTCCCGGGCGCAATTGATGCCCGGGTAGTGGGAGATCTCAAGTGCGATGCGCCATTTTACTTCAGGATTCATTCAACATACAATTTTCCATCTGAATAGATCCCTCAATCTGCGAGGTTCGCCATGCAACCGAGACTCTGGTTCTTATTCTTGGGCCTGCCTTTAACCCTGCTCGCGCAACAGCCGTGGCAGCAGATTACCGTTCCCACAACCCGTGAGGTTGCGGCGAATTTTCTTGCTCCTCCGCGCGAGTACGGCGCGATTCACTGGGCCATTTGGGGTGGCCCGCTCACCAGGGAGCGCATCACCAGCGAGTTCGATGCCCTGACGAAGGAGGGCATGTTTGTCGTGAACTTCGGACCCGCCCGCGGCATGACACCGAAGTATCTTTCACCGGAACATCTGGCTCTAACAAAGTTTGCCGTGGAAGAGGCGAAGAAACGCGG